>VBAS01000205.1:0-4855 GCA_005882975.1 Bacteroidota bacterium
TAAATGTACCGATAAAGGTTTTTAGGTTCGTCATTTTACCCGTTATATTTGAATGTTCGCTTTTACGGCAATACAAAATTTTAAAATCACAACAAGATGAGACTAAAAAATAAAATTGCTTTGATCACCGGCGGCGCAAATGGAATAGGTCTTGCTACTGCGGAACGGTTTGCCAAAGAAGGCGCAAAGATCATTTTGTGGGATGTGTCCGACCAGGGAAATGAAATAGCAGATCGATTAAAAATGGAAGGACATGAGATCATTTTTAAAAAAGTATCAGTAACTAACCAGGACGATGTACAAAAATCGATGACTGAAGCACATGAACATTTTGGACGTATTGATATTCTTATCAACAATGCTGGCATTACAAGAGACAGAACCTTACTTAAAATGACAATGAAGGAATGGGATGATGTTATTTCGGTAAACCTTACAGGAGTTTTCATTTGCACTCAGGCGATCGCTCCAATTATGAAAGAACAAAATTATGGCCGCATTGTTTCTGCATCTTCGAATGTGGCGATTCGCGGAAACTTTGGACAAACAAATTATGTTGCAACTAAATCGGCTATAATTGGCATGACGAAAGTATGGGCGATGGAACTCGGCCGCTACAACATTACAGTCAATTGCATTGCCCCGGGATTTATTACAACAGCTATGACAGATCTTATGCCTGAAGAAGTGCGTAAACAAACTATCCCCCATATACCGCTTGGCAAATGGGGTGTTCCCGATGATATTGCAAACGGCTATCTTTATCTTGCTTCTGATGAAGCTTCATTCGTTAGCGGAATTTGTTTAACTATCGATGGCGGAGCGGCCAGGTGATCTTTTAAACTTTGTTCCCGTTAACCATAGTTTTTCATTGACGCTTTAGCTGTAGATCTACAGCTAATTTTTTTGCAGCGATAAAAAAGAATATTGTTGATACAGCACCAATCACTATTATAATTGACATGGCCCATCGCAGGGATTCAATACCAAGAGAAGGGGCAAGTTGGTCGCTAATGATTCCCACAACTAATGGACCCAGGCCAAGACCAATAAGATTCAACACAAAAAATAAAATAGCTGAAGTGAGTGATCGCATCGATGCCGGAACGAGGCTATGTGCCACTGCAATAGATGGCCCCAGGTATACACTTTGCAAAGAAGCACAGCAACCCAAACAGATCAGTGATAAAGTTGTATTCTGAATAAACAAAACACCGGCTGCAAAAAAAATAGAGAGAATGACGGCATAGGCAGGAATTATCATGTACCGGCGTTTATCTTTTTTTCCAAAATGATCAGTTAGAAATCCGCCGGCAAACGAACCGATTGCACCACTAATGCCGAAGATCGGACCTAACAAGCTACCTATTTCGGAATTCTTCATACCATGAAGCCTTGAGAGGAAAGACGGTGTCCAATTAAGAAGGCCATAGAGACAGAACACATGCAAGCCAGTAGCCAGCGCCAGGTAAACAAATGTGTTGGTTGAATATAGCTGCTTAAGTACTTTGCCTAATGATTGATTCTCTATCGTTGATGTTGCAGAAACATCAGTTGCGCCCTTGCGGGGTTCCTTAACAGACACGTAAAAAAGTATTGAAAAAATTATACCCGGTATGCCAACAACAAAAAATGCAGTTCGCCACCCAAGATGCTGATTCAAATAACCACCCATTAAAAAGCCGATCAGGATACCGAAATAAATACCTGTTGAATATATTGAAAGTGCTGTAGACCTCTTTTGAGGCGGAAAGTAATCAGAGATCATCGCATGAGCTGCGGGACTTCCTCCCGCTTCACCAACTCCCACACCAATACGAGCTAAAAGCAATTGGATAAAATTTCGTGCAAGCCCCGAGAAGGCTGTCATTGCGCTCCATATGCCCAGGGATATTGCTACGGTATTTTTTCGGTTCGTTCTATCTGCAAGTCGTGCAATAGGAATACCCAGGGTAACATAAAATATAGCAAATGTAAATCCGGAGAGCAGGCCAAGTTGGGTATCAGAAAGGTTCAGGTCTTTTTTTATTGACTCCTGGAGAATGACAATGAGTTGCCGGTCTACAAAGTTGAAGACATAGACAAGCGTCAACATCATCAGAACAAAATTTCTATACCTCTTTAATATCATAGATCCCTTCTAGGTTTGATACACGTTTAAGATTTTCTTGCAATCAAAATTTTCCATCCCGGTAACGACATAGGCGATACCGGCTTTTCAATTTTTAATCCCGCACTTTTTTGCCAGCCTTCCATTTCATCTATTGACCATGTCCCTGATGAACTGGTGAGTGAAAAATATAGACCAGTTGTAGAAGCGGCAACACCGCCTTCACCTGGTTTTGATTGACGAATGAATTCACCAATAGCATAAACACCACCTGGTTTTAATGCAGCAGCAATTTTTTTTGCCAGCGCAAAATTTTGTTCACTGGTAAAATGATGAACAACATTATTGATCATGATAAGATCATATTTTTCTTTTCCAAGATCATCGGTCAGTGCATTTCCTGCTGTATAGTTTACACGATCGGTGGTATCATATCTTTTTGCAATAGCACTTGCTGCTTCTATCGAGCCAGGCAATTCCATTATCGTACTTGATAATGATGAATGTTTTTTACACAGCTCAATAGAAAATAATCCATGAGAACCTCCAATATCAAGCATGGCAGTTGCTCCATCCGGAACAGGAATTTTTGGTGCAACTTCTTTTGCAACGTTCACCGAAAGATCTCTCATTCCTTCCTGGTATAATTGCCATTCTTTTGGTGACATAGCGCTATGCATTTCCAATGTTTTGCCGGTGCGAACATAATCTTCCAGCTTAGCCATCCATTCCCATTCAAGTATTTGAAAACGCAATTTGCCGATCAGGTTTGATTCACTTTCTTTCAACAACCATTTATGAAATTTTTGTTTTAATGAATAATTTCCATTGCTCCATTGCAGATAACCGATGCCCACAAGTGCATCAAGCAAATGTCTTGTTGCTTCTGGATGCGTGTTACATGCAGATGATACCCGATCCGCAGTTTTTGAATTTTTTCCGATCGCTTCATAAATACCGAGCTCTGCCGCAGCCATAATAGCCCGGGCGGCATTAAATGCAACCTGCGTATCTATAAGTGGAATAGGAGCCAGGTTTGCTTTCAAAGCAACCCATTCAATCAGGTTTTCCGGTTGATTTTTAATTTTCATATAAAGACTTTTTAAGTAACATCAATAAATATAGGAAGTTACTTTTATTTTGATGCTGGTATATGCCTGTGAACATGCCGATAAAGAAAAATCTATACCTTAGCCGCTCAATAGAAAAGCCCATTGAAAAAAGTATTAGCTGCTTCACTTCTCACAATACTGTTTACCAGCCAGGTTGGGTATTATTTTATTTATACAGTTCATCAATTCATTCTGAAAGAAAAAATGGAAAGGGAATTGCTTTCGCATATTCCCGAAGCATCACTGGAGGTATTAGTGGCGGAAGAATTAGGTGATAAGATCGTTTGGGAAGAAGAAAATAAAGAATTTTCAATTGAAGGCACTTTATATGATGTTGTCCGTATCAAAAAAAGTGAAGGGAAAACTTTTTTGTACTGTATCAACGACAAAGAGGAAAAACAATTGCTTGATGGTCTTGCAAACGCGGCAAATTCAAACCATGGCAATAAGCAAGAAAAAAATACGATTAAATCCTTGTTGGTTGATCTCGTTTGTGTGAATGACAAGGAAGAGACTATATCCTTCCGTGTCCCTTCAAAATATTCACCTTTTAACGTGATCCTCGTTTCTTCTTTTGAAGAAATTAATATTCCCCCTCCAAAAGCATAAGCTTTCTTCATTTTGAATTTTACTGGAATAATATGATCCTGTTTTACCGGATCACGTTATGTTTTAATGCAACTATTTTATACTATTAATTATATCAACTTACGTAATGAAAAACATAATTCTATCTGCTTTATTATTTTTTGCTATATCACCAACCAGTTTTGCGCAGCAAATGCTGCACGGAAAAGTTACAGATAAAGAAACGGGTAAGCCACTGTCCGGAGCCTCGGTAACATTTGCAGGTAGCGGAGGCACAATAACAGGTGAGGATGGTAGCTTTTCAATTGACTGCAATAAAACAAAAAAGATCACTATCAGTTTTGTTGGCTACGAAACTTATACTCTTAATATAAAAAATTGTGATGCTGAGCTAAAAATTTCTTTGGAACCGAGGGGACGAATGCTGGAGACTGTAGAAATAAGCGCTACTTCCAATATTAATAAAGCACTTTTATATCAACCATCATCGATTACCAAATTATCTCCATTAGAATTAAAAAGAGGAACCGGTTTGTTTTTAGATGATGCCATCCAAACAAATGTTCCGGGTGTGACAATGAACAGGCGAACAGTTTCCGGGGGACAACAATTTAATATAAGAGGATATGGAAACGGATCAAGAGGAACAAGAGGCATCAGCAGCAATTTTGACGGGCAGGGATATAAAGTTTATTTGAATGGAATTCCTATCACTGATGCTGAAGGTATCTCAACATTTGATGATCTTGATTACAGTTCTATCGGAAATGTGGAGGTAACAAAAGGTCCCGCAGGCACATTATATGGATTGGCGATCGCCGGTGCTGTTAATCTTAGTACTATTAAACCTGCAAAAGGAAAAACTTCAATCGGCCAGGAAGTGATGATGGGAAACTATGGATTGCAACGTTATACTACGCAGTTTGAAATGGATAAAGAACGTTCTGCGATTGTATTGAATTATGGCCACCAAAAATCTGATGGTTTTTCCATTCACAATAAATCAAAAAAAGATTTTGCAAATTTCTCCGGCAATTTTCAACCT
>VBAS01000205.1:4950-5365 GCA_005882975.1 Bacteroidota bacterium
TTCAGGTAATCCTGAATACATAAAAAGAAATGGTCATAGCAATGTGATCACTATAAGAGCCGGTGTTGGCCATACGTATGATCTTACAAAAGGCATTTCAAATACTACTACAGTTTTCGGTACAGGTTTTACAAGTAATGCAAGCAGTGCGGCAGGCTGGACTGACAAGAACACGATCAACTATGGACTTCGTTCAGTCTTCAACACAAAGATCTCTTTGAATAATGATGCAGTCTTAAACGGTATTACGGGTATTGAAACACAACGGCAGGATGCAAACGTAATAGGGTTTAATATGAAAGCCGATCCTAATGATCCTAATCCTAACACATGGGTTTATGGTGTGAGTCCTTATTGGGTGATCAATGCAAATACTTCTAACACTGCTTTTGTATGCATTATTGCTTTTTTTTTT
>VBAS01000205.1:5448-9093 GCA_005882975.1 Bacteroidota bacterium
TGCGCTTGCTACAAGACCTGCGGATTATCATAAAAAATATAATGACATGGTTTCACCACACTTTGCGATCAACAAAGTGTTTAATAAACATATATCAGTGTATGCTGCATACAGCAAAGGATATAAAGCACCCGTGAGCTCTTATTTCTTTATTACAACGCCAGCAGTCACAACACCACCTACTCCGGCAACGGGCAGAGTTAATGAGACATTGAATCCAGAGATCGGGAAGCAGTTTGAAGTAGGTACAAAAGGGCAATTATTTAATAACAGGTTTGTTTATGAATTAGCATATTTCAATGCTGTCTTTTCTAATAAAATGACGGCAGTTGCCGTGCAATCTCCTGCATCACCTAACACTACTTTGTATTCTTATGTGGTAAATGGCGGTGATGAGGATCACAATGGCGTTGAAGCTTTGGTAAAGTTCACTGCCTGGCAATCAGAAAATGGATTTTTCAAAATGGTCCGTCCTTTTGCAAACATGACCTACAATGATTTTGAGTATGGGGACAATTTTAAAATTCAAAAATCAGTTACAGTAACGGAAGATTATAGTGGAAAGGAAGTAGCAGGAGTTCCGAAGATCATGTATAATCTTGGTGTAGATATAATGATGAAGCAAGGTTTATATGCAAATGCGAGCTATAATTATAAAGACAAGATGCCTATCACTTCGCTGAATGATTTTTATGCAAAAAGTTACCATTTATTGAATGGTAAAATAGGTATGAGGCGCAGCCTGGGCCAGCATTTTGATCTTGATGTGTATTTCGGTGCTACAAATATTACAGGCGAAAAATACTACCTGATGGCTTTTGTGAACCAGTTACCGGATGCTTACATACCGGCACCTAAAAATGCAAATGTGTTTGGCGGAATTAATTTAAAATATAACCTATAGCCTTGTACCTATGGGATTCAAGCGGGGCAGTTGGATTTGACTGCCCCTTATTTTTAAAATTATTGTTATGAGAAAAATTATTTTATTATTTCTTCTTTCGGTTGCAATGTTTTCATGTAATAGATTCAGGAATAAAGAAACAGATGGTAAAAAGGATCTTCGTATTGTCTCTCTTTCAAAACATTTAACTGAAATGGTTTTTGCTTTGGGCAAAGGGCATGATTTGGTGGCGGTTGATCTTAGCAGCACTTACCCTGATAGTGCTAAATTATTAAAGACTGTCGGCTATCATCGTGCACTAAGCCCTGAAAGTATCATTGCCATGAACCCGGACCTGGTTATTCATAGTAATGATATTGGACCCGAGAACGTATTACCCCAAATAACAAGTGCAGGTTTAAATATTAAAGCATTCGGGGGAGCCAATACAATTGACAGCGCAAAATTGTTATTAAAGGATCTTGGTAATTTTTTTGGAGAAGAAGCAAAAGCAGATTCTATTATTCAAAAAATGGATAGTGACATTGCGATCGCAGCTGATTCTTTAAAGGCATTAAATTTTACAGATACTCCTCGGGTCATGATCATCCATTTCGGAAGAGCCAATAACGTTTACTTTGTAATGAGTGGAAGAAATGGTGTCGGTGATAAAATGATCACAATGGCTGGGGGCAAAACGGCGATCTATGATGCAAAAGGTGCCAGGCAAATAAGTGCTGAAGCGGTTGCGACAGCAAACCCTGATATTATAATTGCTACCGATTTTGGATTTGACCAGATGGGAAGCATGGATAAATTCATTGAAGGTGTTCCCGGTGTGTTGTTAACCAACGCAGGAAAAAATAAACAGATTGTTCGTTTTGAAGAACACGATCTTGTTTACTTTGGTCCACGCAGCGGAGAAAATATCCTTAAATTGATGAAATTATTACATCCTACAGGTGTTCAGACAAAATAAATTTTTCTTTCCGGTATTAATTGCTTTGTTGGTAATTGTAATGCTATGTGCTATTGCATTTGGTGCTGTTAAAATTTTGCCTTCCGAAATGTTTTCGTCTATCAAACATTTTTTTGCGGGAGAAAAACCGGCCAATATTTATGAAGGAGTTTTTATTCAACTAAGATTGCCAAGGGTTTTATTATGCGCCATTACCGGGGCTATATTAGCTGTAAGTGGTGTTTTGATGCAAGGCTTGTTTCGCAATCCAATCGTAGAGCCGGGATTAATTGGTACCAGCAGCGGCGCTGCATTTGGTGCATCAATTGTTTTTGTATTAGCTGCAAAATGGACGCCGCAATTAAAAAGTCAGTTAGGTCCATTCATGACGCCGTTATTTGCATTTGGTGGAGCATTGCTTGCAACCTGGTTAGTTTATACACTGGCAAGAAATGCCAAACGTGTTTCTATCATTTCATTACTGTTGATAGGTATTGCAGTAAATGCAATGGGATTATGCGGTACCGGGTTTATGAGTTATATAGCAAGAGATCCGCAGGCAAGAAGCATTACATTCTGGAATCTCGGAACTTTTTCGGGAGCAAACTGGTTGCAGGTTAGTATTGTTGGTACAGTTGCGGCCATTATGTTTATTATCTCCTTTCGTTATTCAAAACAATTAAATGCCTTGTTGCTTGGTGAAGAAGAGGCAACTTATCTCGGTGTAGATACAGATAGATTAAAAACACGGATAATGATACTGAACACGGCAATGGTATCTGTTGCTACGGCTTTTGTTGGTGTCATAAGTTTTATGGGATTGATCGTTCCTCACATTTTAAGATTATTAATAGGCAGCGATAATAAAAAATTGTTACCTGCTTCTATGATCGTTGGTGCTACATTGCTGTTGCTTGCTGATCTGTGTGCAAGATTGTTATTAGCTCCTGCTGAAATTCCGATCGGTATAATTACATCTCTTGTTGGGGCACCGGTATTTATCATTTTACTAAAGCGGTTTAACCTATTGCAACAGAAAGGAGGTTACGATGCTTAGAACTGAGAACATAAGTTTTAGGGTTGGTAAAAAGCAGATATTAAAAAATGTCAGCGCATCTTTTTTGCCGGGAGAGTTTAATATGATACTGGGTCCAAATGGCTCAGGAAAATCTTCTTTCTTAAAAATATTTAGCGGGGAGATACATAAATTCCAGGGAACCGTTTTATACGATGATAAAAAAATAAAAGATCTACGGAAAGAGGGACTGGCTAAAAAAAGAGCGGTGATGAGTCAGCAGGCAGATCTTGGTTTTCCCTTATTAGTAGAAGAAGTAGTGATGATGGGTCGCTATCCTCATTTTACTTTTAATCCGAATAAAAAAGATATTACGATCTGCAACGAGGTGATCGAACGAATGAATCTTGTTGAATTTAAAGAAAGAAATTACCTGACACTTAGTGGGGGCGAGAAACAAAGAGTACAGTATGCCCGTGTGCTGGCGCAGGTTTGGGAAAAACCAACGGAAGGTTATCGTTATCTTTTTTTAGATGAGCCTTTGAATAGTCTTGACATCAGTTATCAGCATGAATTTTTGCAAGTTGCTGTTGAATTAATAAAAGATCACACTGTTTTGATCGCAGTGATGCATGATATAAACCTGGCTGCACATTATGCAGATAATTTATTTTTTTTAAAAGAAGGGGAGTTAGTTGTGCATGGCAGGCCGAAAGATATTCTGACTGAAAATATCATAAAGAAAGTTTTTAATGTAAAAACGAAAGTGATCGAAAATCCTGTTACCGG
>VBAS01000205.1:9147-10244 GCA_005882975.1 Bacteroidota bacterium
TTGCCGGATGAACGAAGATGCACTTCTGGAATTTTCTAATTATGCAGGACTAGCTTCAGCCGTCGTCTTAACAATTAATTTCTTTCTTGGAATGTTATTGGCAACCGCTTACCGCGCAAACAAATATTGGAAAAAATTGCCGCAGAACTTCCAGCGATTGGATATTAATGATATTCATAATTACACAGCCTATATTGCATGGGGGCTAATCGTAATGCATGTTTTATTCTTATTGCTTGATAAAGCATCAAAATTTACTTTTACTGATGTCGTATTTCCATTGAATGCACCGAATCAGAATCTTTTCGTTGCACTCGGAACGTTGAGTTTTTATGCCATCACAGTTGTGATCATTACAACACAAAAAGTGATAAAAAGAAAAATGTCTTTTAGAGCATGGAAAAATTTTCATCTTATAAGTTACGGTACTGCTATATTATTTGTTCTGCATGGAATTTTTATGGACCCGCATTTAAAAAATGGTCAACCTGATTTTATTGATGGCGAAAAGTTACTACTGGAATTTTGCGGATATACGTTATAGGTATTATCTTAAAAAAGTTAAAACTATTGCGTGAGGCCTGGCCGTTTTTGGGCGATCATAATTTTTCTATCTTTTTTTGAATGGTTTGTTTATCTGTTTGTGTCTTTGCGAGTGAAAAAGCCTTTTGAAAATTTTCTTTCGCTTTTTTGTTGTCAATATCGGTGTAAAGTTCACCGAGAAGAGTAAAGTAGAAATGATTATCCAATAAGTTCAACTTTTCAGCTTCGACGATAGCTTCTGGTTTGCTGTTTGCTTTTGAAAGCGCATAGGTTCTGTTGAGTGCAGCGATCGGTGAATATTCTATTTGTAATAATTTATTATAGAGCTGTAAGATATTCTCCCATTTTTTTTTTGTGTCAGTTTTGATAGTATGCCAATAAGCAATGCTTGCCTCAATGTGATACTTCGAGAGTTCATTACCTTTTGAAGATTCATGAAGAAAGTAAATTCCTTTTACGATGAGTTCCTGGTTCCAAAGCGTTTCATCTTGTTCATCATATAATATTATTTCACCCTTTTCATTTTTTCTTGCAGCAAATCTCGACGAATGAAA
>VBAS01000205.1:10267-10761 GCA_005882975.1 Bacteroidota bacterium
GGAAGATTTGTTTGCTCGTTTTCGATCAGCATAAATGTTAATCGCATGGCTTCATTACAAAGGTCCTCACGCAGAATTGTATCGTCACTTTCAGAATAATATCCTTCGCTAAAAAGTAAATACAAGGTTGTGAGCACGGTTTCTAAACGAACATTAATTTCTGTTTTCCCGGGAAATTCAATTTTTACTTTTTCTGTTCTTAGTTTTCCTTTTGCCCTGAATAACCTTTTATTGATCGTTTCATTGTTTGTTAAGAAGGCAGTAGCGATCTCATTGATACCAAAACCGCAAAGAATCCGAAGTGCCAGACCAATTTGCGCTTCTGTTGGAATGGATGGATGACAAATAGCAAAGAGCATTTGCAATTGGCTGTCTGTAATATTTTCATCCGATAAATTTATTTCTAACTCTTCTGTTTGCGGGGAAGAGTTCTTTAAATCACCGGCAATTTTTTCTGAAAATATATTGTTACGATGAAAATAATTTTTTGCTTT
>VBAS01000459.1:0-1130 GCA_005882975.1 Bacteroidota bacterium
TACTCCGGGGATAACAGGCTGATCTCCCCCAAGAGCTCATATCGACGGGGAGGTTTGGCACCTCGATGTCGGTTCGTCACATCCTGGGGCTGGAGAAGGTCCCAAGGGTTCGGCTGTTCGCCGATTAAAGTGGCACGTGAACTGGGTTCAGAACGTCGCAAGACAGTTCGGTCCCTATCTGTGGTGGGCGTCAGTAGATTGAGAGGACATGACCTTAGTACGAGAGGACCGGGTCGTACGTACCGCTGGTGTATCGGTTGTGCCGCCAGGTGCAGTGCCGAGTAGCTATGTACGGACAGGATAAACGCTGAAAGCATCTAAGCGTGAAACCTACCTCAAGATGAGTCTACTTTTAAGGGCCGTCAAAGACTATGACGTTGATAGGCTACAGGTATAAAGCTGGTAACAGCAAAGCTGAGTAGTACTAATTGCCCGTACGCTTTAATTTTTTTTATTTTATCAGATACTTTTCTAACAACTCCGATATGTTAATTTATTATGCCGTTAGCTTTTGCTAACAGCCATTTTTTTATGGTGGTTTTGCCGAGGGTGTTCACCTCTTCCCATACCGAACAGAGAAGTTAAGCCCCTCATGGCCGATGGTACTGCACCACAATGCGGGAGAGTAGGTAGCTGCCATATTTATTAAAAAAGCCTTTCAGTTTATTCTGAGAGGCTTTTTTGTTTTTATAAGGCTAATCATTTTTTCTAAATACAAAAAGAATTTTCAACAGCATTTACTGGATTTACCAATCGCCTTTGAAGTCATTATTTATTATGAAATGATAAGTGTGAAAAATTATTCAACTTGAGAAGACTGTATCGCTTTTATTTTTCCAGATTTTTTATCCTGGATAAAGCCAGCAACAAAAAAATCTTCTTTACTGAAACCTGCAGGAAGTGTGAAGCTTGTAGTTTTTTCTTTAAGAGGTAAGTAAAAAATATTTCTAACGATATTTATGTGATGTAAAGTCCTTCCTGTGTTTTCTCCTTTTTTTATTTCATTGGTGGCCATCTTTTGTACCAGTACAAGTATCGCTTGTTCTTTTTTTGCATCCGTTCCTTCTGCTGAATAATGTACATCGATCCTTCCTTCAGCGTTTTGAACAACATTTAACATTATTGATACA
>VBAS01000459.1:1143-1561 GCA_005882975.1 Bacteroidota bacterium
TGCTTTTATCTGAACCGCGAAATTCTTTTTTTCCATTTACAACTGCTTGTGGAGTATAGATGTTATTCAATCGAAAAATATTTGAATAGTATTCCTGCCTTTGAGTAAAAGAAGCATCACTAAAAACATCTTTCCATCCTAATTTGTTCCAATAATCAACATGGTAACTTAGAACAAGAACATCTTTATCATTATATTTTTTTTGAATTTCTTCAAGTGCTTCATCTGCGGGCGGACAACTGGAACAACCTTCTGAAGTAAATAACTCTATTAAAGCAAAGCCATCTTGTTCCTTTGCCATTTTGTTCTTAAGACTGGCAGTGGAAAAAGAAATGGTAAGTAATGAAACAGAGAAAACAATTATAGGTAATAGAATTTTCATTTTTCCAATTTACGGCTATTAACAACTTGCAGATTC
>VBAS01000459.1:1602-2971 GCA_005882975.1 Bacteroidota bacterium
ATTTGTTGCCTAAACTGTTTATGAACAAAAAGGAGAAAGCCATAATTCTTTTACTGGCGGCTATTAATTTTACCCAGGTCCTTGACTTCGTCAATATGGTCCCTTTAAGTATTTACCTGATCCCCAATCTTCATATTTCAGCATTTCAATTCAGTACCCTGGTTGCATCGTATTCGATCAGTGCTTTTTTTTCTGGTATTATTGCTGCTTTACTTATTGACCGTCATGATAGAAAATTATCTTTATTAATTGCATTTACCGGGTTTTTAATTGGCTCTTTTGCCTGTGGCATTGCTCCTAATTACGTGACTTTATTGACCGCAAGAATTGTCTCCGGCACTTTCGGAGGATTATTAGGTGCACAGTTGTATTCAATCGTAGCTGATATTTTTTCTTATGAAAGAAGGGGAAGGGCAATGGGCATCGTCATGAGTGCTTTTGCAATTGCATCCGTCGTCGGTATGCCACTTTCTCTTTTATTGACCAATGTTTTTAATTCAAACTGGCATCTGCCTTTTCTTGCAAATGGCTTTTTAGGGCTTTTGTTATTGCCACTTATGATAAAATACTTGCCGTCGATGAAGGGGCATATCTCAACTTTTGGTTCACCCACAATTTTTGGAAGTCTTACAAGCCCCATGAAGATCCGTATACAAAGATCTGCACTTATATTTTCATGTTTATTTATGTTTGGCCATTTTTTAGTGATCCCATTTATCCCATCTTATCTTCAATTCAACAATGGATTTACTATACTCCAGATCGCATTAATATTATTATGTGGCGGTTTATCTTCTTTTGCTGCTGCCATTTATTTGGGAAGATTCTCAGATAAAAAAGGGAAGCTGCCCATTTTTCTCTGGTCTGTTTTTATTTCATTATTCCTTGTGTTTATTCTTACAGATATGCCAGCAATGAATGTACTTGTTGCGGTTCTTTTTTTTGCTGTATTATTCATGGTTGTTACAAGCCGTATCGTTATGGCGCAGTCAATGATCAGTAATGTAGTATCACAAAATCAGCGGGGAAGCTTTATGAGTGTAAATGGCAGTATGCAGCAATTGGGCCAGGGCATGGCTTCGTTAGTAGCAGGAGCAATTGTAAAAACAAATAAAGCAACACATCAATTATCAAATTATAATTGGGTGGGTTATCTAAGTATAGCTGTTTTAATAGTTGCTGTGATAATAGGTAATAGGATTTTTAAGACAATTGATAAAACTTCAGACGTTCCTTCAGGAGATGAGCAACCACTTAAATCAAACGAGTTGCAACTTGATATTGTAGAATAACTATATATTTAATACTTAGACAAAACCATCGGAGCTTTAGCCTCGTGAGTGCAGTCATGGTTTTATTTTTATTAAAA
>VBAS01000206.1 GCA_005882975.1 Bacteroidota bacterium
TAAGGCAGTGTAACCGACAATATCGGCAAACATAATTGCTGCTAACTGACGTGAAAAAGCCATGAGTTATTAGGGCTGTGAAGTTACCAAAAAATGATAATGCGTTAATGTTAGGGAATTGTATTTTATGAAGCGTGAGGTTCAGAAATCTAGTCAGTTAAACTTTAAAGTATAAATGATAGTGTTTGCTGCAATTGGGATTGAAAGCTGATCTGCAATTCGGACATTGATCATTTGATTTCATGTATTCATTAATTGTCATTTCAGTTTTACAAATTCCACAAAGAATTCCTTTTGTGTCCCATTCATCTTTATTCCAAACCTGCGCCGGATGGTCAGTTGTTTCTTCATGACATTGATAACAGGGATAATATTTATCACAACACTTGAATTTGATAGCAATAATGTCAAGCTTTGAATGATAATGCTCACAACGGGTTTTATCATCAATAAGCTTTCCATATATTTTGATCAAATCCATTTTGCTAAAGTGCGGAATGATTTAAGAAAAAAGAAATTTCTTTAGATAAATTGCAACATTTCCGAAACCAACCCGTCAAATGGCAAGTGAATAATATTACCAGGCAAAATACCACAGACCGTGAGCTTGTGGATAGAATATTGAGGGGAGAGACCAATGCTTTTGGTATTATTATTAAGAATACTGAGAATCTTGTGGCAAAGCTCATTTTTGATATGATAGCAAGTGAAAGTGATAGAAAAGATATTGCGCAAGATGTTTACATAAAAGCATATCAAAAACTGCCGGGTTTTAAATTTCAATCAAAACTTTCTACATGGATCGGGCAAATATGCTATAACACATGTATAGATCATTTGCGCAAGAAAAAGCTCGTACTCGCAGAAAGTATCTTTGAAACAGAAACGGATCCATCAAATGATATTCTTGACATGATGAATACAGCACAGGGAAATTTTGATGAGCCTGTTGATACATTTGTTATCGGAAAAGATATTTCTGAGATCGTAAAAAAGAAAATTGAAAAACTGCCTGTTATCTACAAAACATTGATCAGTTTGTATCATAAAGAAGAATTAAGCTATGAAGAAATTGGAACTATAACTGGTTTGCCTGCTGGAACGGTGAAAAGTTATTTATTCCGGGCGAGAAGAGAATTAAAAAATGATCTTTTACTTCATTATAAAAAGGAGGATCTATGCTAATAAAACATCTTACGGATGATGAAGTGCAGCAATATGCAGTAAATAAGTCTAATTGTGAAAAAAGAATTGTTGAACATATTCATTTATGCGAGGAATGCAGATCGAAAGTTGAAGTCTATCAATTATTGATAAATGGGATTAAGCAACAGCCACAACCTGCTTTTAATTTTGATCTTTCAAAAATGGTTTTGCAACAATTGCCTTCTCCCAAAACTTCAATTGCAAATGACAATGCACTTATCTGGATATTTGGTTTTATGGCAATGGCTTTTCTTGGAGGAGCAATATATTTCTTTCAAAGTTATTTTGATCTTTTCGAAAGTATGCGAACCATATTCATTTACCTGATTGTTATTACAGCAGTTACAGTTTTAGCATACTTGTTTATCGATATGTATAAAAAATACAAGCATGGAATGAAGGTGTTGGATCTGTATTAAAAAAATGCAACATTTTATAAATACAACCGTCATATTAATTATAAAAATTAAACGATGAAAAAAGTAATAACAATTATCGCTGCTGGTTTAGCCAGTTTTACCGTAAATGCACAGGATAACCTGGATATGGAATTTCGTCCTGAAGTGTTTAGAAGTGTTGTCGCCATTTTTGTCGTAGGCATGTTCATGTATTTTATTATCAATATTATGAAACGAATATTTGAACACCGTCTTAAAAACAAAATTGTTGACAAAGGGATTTCTGAAAACATCGCACAATCCATTTTGGCTTCTCAAACGATAGAAGATAATAAATACGCCAATGTAAAATGGTTTGCAATTTTAGCGGGTATCGGGATAGGTCTTACCGGTGTTAATTATACTCAACCATTAGGCTTTCATTCATTAGCTATCATGGCTTTCAGTATCTCACTCAGCTTTTTGGGCTATTATCTTTTTACGAGGAGTGCAGGAAAATAATTCCCATATTTTTTTAAAAGCAATTTTTCCTTTGGTAAAATTCCGTTATTAAACGGAATTTTTATTTATTGTTAGTTTGTAAAATGTTTTTTCTATAGCAACTTTCTTTGAGTTCGCCCCGATACAAGTACAACCCCTTTGAATAGCGAACAAAAATCTTGTCGGAAGTATTGAAGTTTCCGGTAGGCAATCTATTATTCAACTTTAAATAAAATTTTATGGGAAAGATCTTAAGCAAAGCAAGTTACCCTGCTTTTGCAATCGTATTGCTAACCGTTCTTTTTAGTTGTCAAAAGAATGTAGAAAAAACAACAGCAGCCAATGAGGAAATAGCTACCAAAGCAATTCCTCCCCAGGAGTTAAAAGATTTTGTGCAGGTAAATCTTGTGGGTGATAATGATGAGTATAGCCCTGCTCACATCAATCCAAATATGGTGAATGGATGGGGAATATCTTTTCCTGCGTCGGGGCCTGCATGGGTCTCCGCTGAAGGGAGCGGTAAAAGTCTCGTGTTAAATGGTGACGGTACTCCTATCGCAATTTCACCAGTAAGCATTCCCGGCGCCGGCACATCAACTGTTGGTCATCCAACAGGGCAGGTGAATAATGGCACCACAGATTTTAAACTTCCAAATGGAAACCCCGCCCGATTTATTTTTGCAGGAGCCGATGGAGTGATATCCGGATGCAATGGAGGTACAGCTGCAATAAAAATGGTTGATGATGCCCCTGATGCTTCTTATCTAGGCATTGCTTTAGCGAATGACGGCGGTAATAATTTTCTCTATGTAGCCAATTTTGCTGAAAAGTGGGCAGAAGTAAGTAAACCATTTACGGATCCTGATCTTCCATCAGATTATTCGCCATTCAATATTCAAAATGTGGGGGGGCAATTATTTGTAATGTATTCAAAACTGGGAGATGACGGTGATGAAGTGGTATCGCCGGGCAATGGTTATGTTGATATTTATAATCCAAATGGCTCATTGATGAGAAGATTTATTTCCCGTGGACAATTAAATGCTCCCTGGGGTGTAGCAAAGGCACCTGCAGGTTTTTGGGGTGAAGGCAGCAGTACTTCAGATGTTTTCCTTGTAGGAAATTTTGGTGATGGTCATATCAATGCCTACGGTGATAATGGAAATTTTCTGGGCCAGCTCCGTCAGCATGGTGAGCCCATAGTAATAGAAGGACTTTGGGGCATAGCTTTTGCACCTTCTTCTTCCACAGCATTAAATCATAACTGGTTGTTTTTTGCTGCGGGTCCAGACGATGAAGAACATGGATTATTTGGTTATATAAAGAAATAGGTTGTGATTTGACGATTTGACAAGTCCCTTCCTTGGCCGTTTGCTTTTTGCAGACGGCTTTTTTTTGCAAGTAAATTTTCTCACTTATACAAAACACTTTTTTAATTCGAATATTATTTTAATAAGTAAACAGTTTTCATGAAGACAATCCTTGCAATTATTTTTTACAAACACATTTAGTGTAGTTGTTGAACCAACAATTGGATGGCATGATTTTTTATATCGTTTAATGCCCTTCGCATGTTTTAATTAAATCTGCGAATGATGATAAAGCTTTTGTGTTGTACTGCTGCAATGATTCTGCAACTATGGTCCGTTGCACAAACTGATAGTGTAAAAGTAAATTCGAGTGATACTTTGCGATCTGCTGATACTTTGATCGAGAAATCATCCTCAGTAAAAACAAGTGAAAGGAGACAGGTCTATAAACTTAAACCCTCCGCAGATATTCCTGTTTTTGCTGTTGGTGCTGGATGGTCAGCATATGCATTTACAAAGATCTATAGTAAAGAACATTCAAGCGAAGAAACTATTCTAAGCCTTGATGTAAATGATATCAATGGCTTTGATCGATGGGCAGTTCGACCATATGATGAAGCAATTGATAAAGCAAGTTATTATCCTTTTTATGCTTCCACATTGCTTCCATTTCTTTTTCTTACAGGTAAGGAAACAAGTAAAGATTTTTTCAAGCTTAGTTTTTTATATCTCGAAACCATGTCTATAACTGGTTTTTTATATACTGGTTCTGTTTATGTAACTAATCGTTACCGGCCCTATGCCTATAGTTCTGAAACAGAAATGCCACAACGAACCAGGGGAGGCGCAAAAAATTCTTTTTATGCCGGGCATGTAGCGTTAGTTGCTACTTCAACATTTTTCATGGCAAAAGTTTATAGTGATTATCATCCCGACTCAAAAGCAAAATGGGTGTTTTATACTATTGCAAGCGCCGCCACAGCTGCAACTGCTTATATGAGACACGCAGCAGGCCAACATTTTCCTTCAGATATACTTTTAGGAATAACCCAGGGAACATTAACAGGTATATTGGTACCTCATTTTCATAAGAATAAAATAATTAAGGATCCAAACCTGAGTATAATGCCTTATACTAATGGTGTATCAAGCGGGTTTGCTTTGAGCTATAAGTTGAAATAACTAACTGCGTTCTTCCAAAAGTTTTTTAAGCGAAGCCAGCATCATCTTCCAGTTTTTTTCTGAATGATCTTTAGTTTTTTCATCTGCGTTATTGGTCTGCGTTAGAGTGACGAGAGTTTGTTTATCTTTTTCTTCCAGGTCAATTGTTACTATATGATAATTTTCCGGGTTATCATGAAGACCCGAAAGCGGACTAAAGTGGCTGTATTGCAAACTTTTTTTAGGCTGAAGGCTAAGGATTTTTCCTTTGTCTTCATAAGCCTTTCCTTCCCATTCTCCTTTCCAAATTATTTTACTTCCTTCTTTCCAGTCAGAAACTACAGTGGTGCCAAACATGTAGTTCTTGATCTGTCCGGGATCTGTCAATGCATTCCAAACTTTTCCTGGGGATGCATTAATTGTTATTTCTGCTTTGGCTATATGATCTGCGGTTATCATAATTTATTTTTTTGAATAACATTTAAAATATTCCATTTTCATTCACAGTTTCTAATGGTACAGGCTGTCCTAAATCCCATAGTTCTGCGATCTTATCATTTTCAAAACGGAAAATATGCACAACGGCAGTGCCGGGATCGCCTGGTTTTTGCCGAACATGAGAATGAGTTGCTACCAGGTCTCCATCTTGTAAAAACCTTTTGATATCACAGATCTTATTTGGATTTTTCCTGGCATTTTCTTCCATTGCTATCATTAACGATTCGCCATCGCCTTTAAAATAAATATTATGATGCTTGAAATTGTTGCCGATATACTTACTAAACGCTTCTCTTGAATTACCACTGGAGGAAAGCATTAAAAAATCGATGGCCATTTGTTTGTGATCTTTTGTGTTCATGATTTGAAACTAAGTTTAAAAAGAATGCAGGTTTAATTGTACAAAAACTGCACCGGAGGGCCTTAGTATTGCAACCCGTCAATAGCAAGTCTGTTATCTGTTGCGAATGTTTTGGTTGATCCAGCCAATCAATTTATTGGAGAGAATTTCCAACCGGTAGGCACATAACCCAATCTTAATTGCGGCCAAAAGCCATTTGGCTATTTTTATTTTATAAAAAAAAGTGGTGCATGCAGGAAGAAAATGATAGATGTGAATAAATAATTATAACTAATGCCAGAGTTTTTTTTCATAAAAGAGTTTTAAGCACATTCAGTTTAATAAGAGCTATTAGCAAATAATAACAAAGTATAAATGAGAGAATTGCCTAAATAGTAAATTCCCTATTCGGTAATTGATTGAGTTATCCTCAGTGGTAAAAAATTGATTGAGATCTATCAAACCCAACGAGGAATAAGTCCGTAGTAGTTTTATTGGCATCATATTCGTTGTTTGGCGATTGATTTATAACTATAGTGCATTTATATTGCATTGTCCATTAAATTTTTAAACCGCTCAAAATTCAATTTCTTATGAAGTTATTAGCTCTGTTCCTTTTAGTAGTCTCAACTTATGGTGTTAGTGCCCAAAAAACAATGATAAGACCACCAAAAGGTGGAGGTGGTGGAACAAAATGTTCTACACCATCAGGACTTTCGACCTCTAACATTACGATAAGTAGCGCAACCGCGAACTGGAGTCCTGTTAGCGGAGCGATTAGTTATAATGTAGATTATAAACAATCATCATCAAGTACCTGGATCAATATCGCATCAGGAACGACATCATTGTCGTGGAACCTACTAGGTCTTCCTGCTTCTACTTCTTTTGATTGGAGAGTAAGAACTAATTGTTCATCCGGCAGCAGCGGCTACGCACAGACAACATTTAGTACTTTGGCTCAAGTTGGTGGTGGTGGTGGCGGTTCATGTAATGCTCCAACTGGTCTTTCAACTTCTCCTATTACAGCTACGTCTGGCACTGCTACCTGGGCACCTGTTAGCGGGGCCGTGAGTTATAATCTTGACTATAAACTTTCAACTTCTCCTGACTGGGTAACTATTGCAAACGGTACAACCTCTTTATCATGGACAATAGGCGGGCTTTCGCCAACTACTTCATATGATTGGAGAGTAAGAACTAATTGCTCTTCTGGTATTAGTAGCTATACACAAACGCAGTTTACTTCTGGAGCACTAGGTTCATGTAGCGCTCCTGGCGGACTTTACGCATCGAATGTTGCATCCAGCACTGCAACTTTGAATTGGAGTTTAGTAAGCGGAGCTTTTTCTTATACTGTTCAGTATAAGCCAGTTTCTTCCGGTTCATGGCTATATGCAACTTCAGGTACCAATGGAACATCAGTCAATTTATATTCTTTGTCTGCGAACACAACATACGATTGGAGAGTGTACGCAAGTTGCAGCCTGACTGAAGTTAGTAGCTACAGCACTGGACAATTCACCTCAGGATCAACAGGTACTACCGCTAATGTAACATCTCCTGCCACTATGGAAAATGGAAACCGAAACTTTACAATCAACCTTTTCCCTAATCCTGCAGGTGATCAGTTGAATGTTTGGAGAGAGGGCATCCAGCAAAAAGCAGATATCAAAGTTTATGACCTCATGGGTAAATTAGTTTTGCAACAAGGAGGTAACAATACACTTACACAATTAAATATTTCAAAATTGTCATCGGGTTTTTATTTAGTAAAAGTGAATGACGGTAAAGAAATAAGATCTGCAAAGTTTATAAAGCAATAATTTATTTGACCTTTTAATAATGGGCTGCTCAATTGAGCAGCCTTTTTTATTTTGCTGGCGTTGATAATAGAGTTGGCTATTCCCTTTTAGTTTTTTCCTAAGATAGGGCAGCCGTTGAGAAAAAGTATTTTATCATTGATTGCATTTAGCAATTAAAACTAACGAACAAAAAATTCATTCTGTATCGCTTGAGAAGAGATAGAACTTTATAAATAGAAGTAATAAATTAAAAACTATTATTGCAAGGAAGGATCATTAAAAGTATCACCCTGCTTGATATCGCCGGTATCAAAACCTTTTTTAAACCAATAGATCCGTTGTTTTGATGTGCCATGTGTAAATGATTCCGGAACTACATAACCTTGTGATTCTTTTTGCAGCCTGTCATCACCAATAGCATTCGCAGCATTCAGCGCTTCATCAATATCACCTGCCTCTAAAATGTTTTTCATTTGTTGTGCATGATGCGCCCAAACACCGGCTAAGAAATCAGCCTGTAGTTCAAGCATCACAGAATA
>VBAS01000207.1 GCA_005882975.1 Bacteroidota bacterium
AAAACTGAAATTGTAAACACCGTCATTGATGTCAAATCGTCCACGCATGGTCATTTTTTCTGATGTACCGGAAACGATCCTCAAATTACCTTCACCATGACCACTGATCTCATCATTGGTTAATTCATCAATAACTACTTTCACGTTTACTTTTGGATTGCCTGTAATATCCACATCGTAACTGATATTTGTTTCATTGTTGCTAACAGCGGAGTCGGTTAATTCCCTTCCATATTTTCTTTCAATAAGAAAATCTGCGATCCCGCTTTCTTTTCCAGTTGTATTTGGTATTGTGATATAGGAGCTATCTCTATCTGATGCTTTGCCGAGGATCTTTATTCGCATATTTGACTGCGGCCCTGTTAACGAAAAAGAACCGGTTCCTAAAGCGTAACCATAAAAACTACTGTTATCTTTTCGGGTTGTATTCAGTAAAAGCATCGGTTCGTTATCAACTTCTGCTTTTATATTATATACTAAATTCCGCCATCCGTTGTGTTTTAGTATTCCTTCACTTAATGTTGCGGTATTCTGGGTGATGGTATCGATCAATGTAAGCTGGCCAAGATCAAGTTCATTTTCTTTAAATGTAATTTCTGCATCGCTTAATTTATAATAACATTGAGTAAAGATCACTTTAAGCCCCGCCTCTTCAAGTTTCATTTTACCGATATATTTTGCATCCGCCCCAAGACCAATGATCTTTAATGCACCGGTTGCATATCCATCAAGATTGGTAAACAAATTTCCAATGAAACGTTCGGCGATCTTCACAGGATATCTTTCAGGTTTAATATCGATCACATCTTCGCCATTTGTGGCAAGATCTTTCAGAAAAAGACTAAGTTCCAAATCGAGCTTTTGATCCGGGTTCACCGTTTTTCCGTTTGCAACCAGCTTCCCGGTTTTGTTATTATAAAAGACATGAGCATTTATTTGCCCTATGCTGTCATCATCAACCCTCAATTGGTCTGTTTGAAGATCGGATGTTACATTAAAAATTTTGGCCGGATCCTCAACGATGATATCGCCGGAAACAAGGCCATCGATCCTGTTTGTCTTCACAAGAAAAGAGGCGAGATCGCCTATATTAAAATTCTTCAAATCAATTTTAACATCATTCCAATCGCCGGTAGCCGAAGGCACGGTTTTTATCCTTACCTCTTGGTTACTTTCTTTTAATACGATCTCTCCATGCGATACAGTATTTGACCTCAATTCCAGTTCTCCGTTTTCTTCTATTGCCCATCGCTTACTATTCAATACAAAGTTTGATGTATCAAATTTTATGGCGATGCCATCTTCAAAAGTTCTTACCAGTGCATTTATTGACCCTCCGGATATATTTCTGTTATTACTTTCGGTAACGAATTTTACATTGGTTGAATCATTTCTTGCTAACAGATCAATTTGAGTAAATGGGAAACTAAGGCTATCGCTAACTTTTAAATGATCGATGGTCGTGGTAAGGGCAAGATTTTGAAATGTTCCCTTTCCATTAATATTTACATTTTGAAACTCAAATTGCTTGTATACAAAAGCAGGAACATAAGTAGCAAGTTCCAGCTGATTTTGTTTTGTGTCGAGCCGGCCAGTTACTTCGGCGTTATTAAATCCCTGGAAGGTTGTATCAAAAAGATTCAGCAGGTCCGATACATAATTTGTTTTTATATTAAATGTAAATGACTGGTCACGAATTTTTCTTGAAGGTTCTTTGATATAAGCCGGGTAATATTTATTCAAAAAAAGTTTAAAAGCTTCCGGTAGATCTTTCAATGAAAAATCGCCGTTGATATTTCCTTCCACTTCAGGCGACTGAACCGATAGGTGTTTGGCGCCATTCACGTATTCTGAATTGATGACAAATGAATCCAGCGAGAGTGACCTTCCATCTTTTGTAACAGTTGCATTACGAATAATTGCATTTCCAAAAAAGTCGTCAATGTTAGCACCGGTGAAATTAAAATCGAGTTTGCCTGCAAACGAAAAATTGTCTTTTAATATATTCAACGGTTTTAGATTGAGTGTATCTACATCAGCCAAAAAATTAAAGCGGGGAACTTTGCTACTAAGATCTACAATGCCATGGAGCGATGCAACTGCATTGGAATCTTTTATAGAAAAATCACCATTGAATATTTTTTTATCAAGTGATCCTTTTGCTTTTATATTTTCATAACGATAGTTATTATATACAAGATGTTTGATATTGCCGTCCATGTCTGCTGAAATGGTATTCCAGTTAAATCCCCTGCCTTTCACCTGCCCGGCAAATGAAATGGTTCCTACTTGGGGATCATTAATAAACACACCAAGCTTGAAATCCTGCGAGGCAATATTTCCTGAATAAAATGGTTGTTTTCCCTCGGGCAATTTCATATTCAGGTCGCTTGTAATGGTACCAAGATTAGTGCGGATAGTTCCGTAAGTCACAAAGTCTTTTACAAAACCTGTAAAGCTTCCATTGAAATCCAGGTAAGAAATGCTGCGCAAATTTGGCATTGTAATTTTCCTGATGTCAGGTACAAAAGTGGCGGCATCACTATAGGTTGTACGAAAACTGTTTGCTTTAAAATCAATAAATGTTTTATTAATATCAGGCAGACCAGTTAAACTTATATCACCATTGAGATAAGTATTGTTACCAGCCTGTATATTCATTTCATTTCCAAAAAGATCATCAACTGTGCCTCTTGCAAGACCGCTTATCTTAATTTTTTTATTCCATGATTTTGCCTCTGGTGCAAAAAAACCAATATCATCGCTGTCAATCTCTGCATTTTCAAAACGGGCCTGCATCCTTATCTTAGTAATGAAGTCATTCATATCATTAAAATCTTCGTACTTCATACTGAAATAGTCGCGAATAATACTATTATTGGTTTTGATCTCTAATTTATCAAATGACATTTCATGCGGAGTAAGTTTTACCTCCGCTATCATTGACTTTACTTCAAAGCCGCTTCTTTCCTTTGTATTTAACTTCAACGAAGTCGTTAATGTATCATTATCAAAAACCAGGTTATTAAAACTTGCATTAATAGAGGCAAAGTCAATATTTCTTCCATCAAAATAATCATCATAAGAACCGTTGATCTCTTGTATGTTTTTAAAATCACCATTATTGATGTTTAATTTACCAATATGAATGGTCCATTTGTCCGGGTTCCAATTTAATAACGAATCAATTTTTTTTTCATCGACAATCTCTTCATTTTCATTTACAACTTTTATAGAACGTGGTCTTTTGCCTGTATAGTTTTTAATTAAGAAAACAGGATCAGAAAAGTCAATAGAGTTTATTTTGATGTTTTTAGCATTGAGATCAATTTCGTCAGCGTCCAGGTCCATGGAAGTTAACCGGAACTGCATGTCTTCACCCCGCCATTCATCTTTTTTAAGAAAGGTTACGTTATTAAGTTTTACCTTTTTAAAATCAAGTTCAATGCCTTTCTTATCATTGCCTGAAGAACTGCCGCCCGAAAAATAATCTACGAGATATTGATAATTCCAAACGGAATCTGTACGATTCAGATGAATAACCGCATCCCCCAATTCTATATAATGAAGTATTATTTTGTCTTTAAAAAAAAACCAGTCAGTAACACGTACCTGCATTTTAGCCGCAGAAAGTAAAGTATCCTTTTGCTGGTCCTCGATCATGACTCCTTCAAGGTTCATTTTATCAAAAAGGGAAAAGCTCACATGCTTAATGCTGATCTTACTCTTTAATTCCTTTGATAGCCTGCTGGTAACTTCGTTGGCAATAACATTTTGCCCCCAATCTGTATTAATAAAGATGGTACCTGCTATAATGAGAAATAGCAGTGTTATCAGAACCCATTTAACTATTTTCTTGAAGGTCTTCAGAAACAGGACTTTAGAAGTGTAAAAATAACCAATCGTTCCTTTAAGTCAAATTAAGTACCAAAGGTCAGAAAGACGCTAAATAAATAGGTAGGGATAAGTGTTAAATGTAACCTACTTTGTTAGTGTTTAGAGCACTACTTTACTTTTTCCGAAATAATAACCAATAGAAATGCCTGCAGCTCTGTTTCCGATATAATCACCATAATCTACATTATCCATAGTGCCAATACTATAGTTATAATGCCCGTACACGTACCACTTATTTTTAAATTCATAGCCAAAATGTACTATTGCTGAAGCAAGATAATGACCATAGTTGGCAAAATTAAAAGGCATTGCTCTCTCGACTAAACCATTGGTTGGGGTATTATATTTTTCATGTCCCAAAAGTGCAAAATCAAGAGAAGGTCCAAAACGAATAAAGAAATGTCCCGGTGCTATTTTAAAATCATGTTGAAATAAAAACCCAAGTTCTATCGTATGAAAACTTGTGTTATTATCGATTGCTTCGGGATTGGGCAGATCGGGGGGAGTACTATATTTTACTTTATAACCACGAAGGTTATACATAATTGATGGAGCAAAATAAAGTCGGCCTTCGAGTGGTATTTTTAACTGTAAACCAGCATTCACTCCTAACTTATATGAGCTCTCCTGAGTTTTATGATCTACTACATAATGAACACCAGTTGCCTGGGGGCCGGCAGAAGCAGCAAAATATATCTGGCAGTTTACAAAATGTGTAGCTAATAGGGCCATTGCAATGAGCAATACTTTCATGGTTGTTGTTTACAGAATTAAAATAAGTGGTTTTCAGAAAGGATTTTGCCCGAAAGAATAATGCCAGGCTGGACTCAAAGGGCCGTAAAAATAGAAATTAAATCCGGCCATTCAAACAGAACGGGTAAAAAAGAAAAAAGATGTTTTAAGGGACTGGAAAGCAGGATAACATGTAATTGGATCAATACTTTTTGGCGGGATCTTTAACCTGGTCGCCTGAATTATATTGCTGTGATTGTCCTTTTGGGATCGATAGATTTTTCCATTCTTCGTTTTTAATCATTCTGCCTATATAAATGATCTGACCAATATGATAAGGGTAATGTGCTAATTGCCTGTTAATGGCATCAATAACGCTGAGCGGCTCCTTACGAATATAAATTATGGTCAGGAGATCAGTTTCTGTTAATGACTCTAATGCCTCAAAACAACATTGCCAACCTTTATTCCAAAGATCGATCACTTGCTGTTTCGTATAATTATGTATTTCAAACTCATCATCACGCTGACGCCATTCTTTCTCGCCATCCTCCGTTAAAAAGTTAGTGAAGCGGCTAAGCATGTTCCCTGCTAAATGCTGAACAATAACGGCAATGCTGTTTGATTCAGAAGTTGGCAAATAATGAAGATCCTTTTCTTCTAATTGTTCAAAAGTTTTTTCACCAAGATCT
>VBAS01000230.1 GCA_005882975.1 Bacteroidota bacterium
TAATGTGGGCAGTGTATTTCGAACCAGCGATGCATTCCTGGTTGAAGCAATTTATATTATTGGTTATTCTGCAAAACCGCCTCATAAAGAAATAAAAAAGACGGCACTTGGTGCTGAAGAAACTGTGACATGGAAATATTTTAAAACCTCGGCTGAAGCGATCGAAGAATTAAAGATCAGAAAATATAAAGTGTATGCAGTGGAGCAAGCGGAAGAAAGTTATAAGCTGCATTCGGCAAACTTCAGGCAAAATGAAAAGATCGCAGTTGTTTTTGGAAATGAAGTAACAGGAGTTGAGCAAACAACTATTCATTTTTGTGATGGATGCATTGAAATTCCCCAGTTGGGTATGAAACATTCGCTGAATATTGCAACGGCTGCAGGCATTGTATTGTGGGAATTGGTCAGAACCACGATTCGTGGGATTGATAAGGATTAATAGGAAATAAAATGAGTAAAGTAAAAAGTTATTTAAGTCTTATAAAATTTTCTCATACTATTTTCGCAATGCCGTTTGCATTGATTGGATTTTTTATAGGGATATTAAATGCTGATTACGGAGTTTGGAACTTAAATAAAGCAATCGGTGGGGGTTGGGACAGACCGTTATTAAATCCTGAATTTTGGGAATTTTATTCAGCCGTATTGGTAACAAAATTTATTCTAGTAATTCTGTGTATGGTCTTTGCTCGCAGTGCAGCAATGGCTTTTAACCGCTATCTCGACAGAAGCTTTGATGCAAAGAATCCAAGAACGGCAATAAGAGAAATACCCGCAGGCATTTTAAAAGCGAACAATGTCTTGTTTTTCACAATTGTTGGCTGCTTATTATTTATTGTATGTACTTTTTTTATCAACAGGATTTGTTTTTTTCTTTCACCGGCTGCATTATTTGTTGTACTCGGTTATAGTTATACAAAAAGATTTACACCGCTATGTCATTTAATACTTGGATTAGGTTTAAGTCTTGCACCAATAGGAGCTTATTTAGCAGTAGCTGGACGATTTGATCTATTGCCAATTCTTTTTTCATTTACAGTCTTATTCTGGGTTAGCGGTTTTGATATTATTTATGCTTTGCAGGATGAAGAGTTTGATAAAACAAATAAACTTTATTCCATTCCTGCATGGTTAGGAAAAGTAAAAGCATTAAGAATATCGGAATTGCTACATGTGCTAAGTGCAGTTTGTGTATTATTTGCCGGGTGGCTCGGAAATTTTGGATGGCTTTATTGGATAGGGTCGGCCATCTTTATTGGTATGCTTGTTTACCAGCATTCAATAGTTAAGCCCAATGATTTGAAACGTGTTAATATTGCTTTTATGACCGCAAACGGGATTGCTTCAGTAGTGTTTGCGATATTTGTGATCGCCGATCTGTTTATTAATTTTTAATTCCAATTATTAATTGCCCAGGATACTTTCAATAGATTATGGTTTCAAACGAACCGGTCTCGCTGTTACCGATCCTCTACAGATCATTGCTACAGGTTTGACAACGGTAGAATCAAAACAACTTATCCCTTTTCTTAAAGGTTATTTTGCCAAAGAAGAAGTGGAACTGATCATTATTGGTGAGCCAAAGAATTGGGATGATACCGATACCCATGCAACACCATTGGTTGAAAAGATCATTAAGCAATTGGAAAAGAATTTTCCAAAGATCCCGATCAAAAGAGTGGATGAACGCTATACTTCTAAAATGGCCAAAGATGCCATGCTTGAAATGGGATTGAAAAAAATGCAAAGAAGGAATAAAAAGCTTGTTGATGAGATAGCTGCTACAATCTTATTGCAAGAATATCTTCGTCAATTTTAGATTTTAGATTCCAGATTTCGGATTGAATAGATAGCTCAATAATCTTAAATTTGCGTTTTAAATCTGAAATCTAAAATCTGCAATCCGAAATAGAAATGATCTTACCTATAGTTGCATACGGCCACCCCGTTTTACGAAAAGTAGCCCATGATATTGATCAGGACTATCCGGGTCTTCCAAAACTGATCGAAGACATGTGGGAAACGCTGTATGCGAGTGCCGGCGTTGGTTTGGCAGCCCCGCAGGTGAATAAGGATATCCGGCTTTTCGTGGTTGATTCAGAACAGATCTTTCGGCAAATTGAGGAAGACAAAGAACAACATAGTTATCCCGATGCGCCGGGAATAAAACAAGTATTTATCAATGCCCATATAAAAGAATTGGATGGTCTTGAATGGAATTATAATGAAGGCTGCCTGAGTATTCCCAAAATTCGTGAAGATATCAAGCGTTTATCAGTAGTGACCATTGAGTACCTGGATGAAAATTTTGAGCAACACATGCGAACATTCCGGGGAATTACAGCAAGAATTATTTTGCACGAATATGACCATATTGAAGGCAAGCTTTTTATTGATCATATCACTTCATTGAAAAGAAAATTGCTGAAAGGAAAACTGAATGATATATCAAAAGGAAAGGTAAAAGTTGATTATAAAATGATGTTTCCTGCCTAGATCTTTTCACACAACTCTGTAGCATGAAAAGATTTCTTTTTCTATCCTTAATGTTTTTTACGCAAACTGTTTTTTCACAAAATGAGGATTCGCTTGATAATGCCCGGCTTTCGAAAATGATACAGCTGTCAGAAGTTGTTGTTCGAAATAATATGGATGTAAATGCATTTATTCAGCGGGTAAAAAACGACACTACATTTTACAAAGCATTCAGGAACCTGAGAGTATTAAGTTTTACTTCAATGAATGACATTCGAATGAAGAATAAGAAAGGCGAAGTAACTGCTTCGTTGCAAAGTAAAACAAGGCAGCATGTAGCAAAAGGTTGTCGCACAATGGAAATATTGAATGAGTCCGCTACCGGCGACTTTTATGATAAAAACCATGATTATAATTATTATACTGCTGAGTTATATGCCAGCCTGTTTTTTACTAAAGGCCAGGTATGCGGAGAAACAAATATTGTAGCAGGAACTCAGCGGGATGTAAAGTCAAAAAAAGGGATTGAAAAAAACAAGGAGCAACTCAAGATGCTTTTTTTTGATCCCGGCAAAAAGATCCCGGGCATTCCATTGATGGGAGATAAGACAGCTATCTTTGATAAGGACCATGCGGACAGGTATGATTTTTCATTAGATTATGTTGACTACAATGGGCAAAGCTGTTATTTGTTTACAATCAAAGCCAAAAGTGGAACTGGCGTTGTGATAGATAATATGACAACATGGTTTAATAGTAAGTCAATGGAGATCGTTGCTCGTAATTATGATCTTAGTTATGATGCAGGTGTATATGATTTTAATGTTCACATGGAAGTTCAAATGACACAGTTTGGTGAACTGACTGTTCCCTCCACGCTTCGATACGTTGGCACCTGGGATGTGGCATTTAAAAAAAGAGAAAGAGGAGTTTTTACTGCTACGCTTTCTGATTTCAGTAGGCAGTGATTATTAATTAATAATTATTGATTATTGCGAGCCTTGTACTGAAGAATAACTCCTCCACTTTTCGATCACATTCTTCATATCATTTGGAAGCTCAGTATCAAAAAACATTTCCTTTTTAGTAGTAGGGTGAATGAATCCAAGTGTTTTTGCATGCAATGCCTGTCTTGGACAAATAGCAAAACAATTGTCAACAAACTGCCGGTATTTTGCGAACACAGTTCCTTTTACAATTTTATCACCTCCATAAGTATCGTCATTAAACAAAGGATGGCCAATGTATTTCATGTGTACACGTATTTGGTGAGTACGACCTGTTTCCAAAACACATTCCACTAATGTTACATAATTAAATCGTTCGAGAACTTTATAATGAGTGATCGCTTCTTTACCATGATCACCTTCGGGATAGGCTTCAAATAATTTTCTAAACCGAAGGTTACGGCCGACATGCGCCACTATTGTTCCTTTTTCATTTTTCAGATCACCCCATGCCAAAGCGATGTATTTTCTTTTTACTGAATGATCATAGAATTGTTTGGCAAGATTCGTCATCGCTTTACTGTTCTTTGCCATTAACAACAAACCGCTAGTGTTTTTGTCGATCCTGTGCACGAGTCCATATCGCGGTAATGTTGAATCAGTAATTGATGGATCTTTTTGCTGGAGATACCAGGCTATACCATTTAATAAAGTGCCGGTATAATTTCCGCTTCCCGGATGCACCACCATACCTGCTGCTTTATTTATCACAATCACATCATCATCTTCATAAAAAATATCAAGATCAATTTTCTCCGGCAGCACTTCGGTCTCTTCCGGGCTCATATCACTGTACACAATTATCTCATCAAGACCTTTTATTTTATAATTCTGCTTGACGGTGCTTTTATTCACAGTCACCATGCCGGCATTTATAGCCTGCTGAATTTTATTCCTCGTAGCACCTTCTATTCGCCTCATTAAATATTTATCAATGCGCAGCGGCTCCTGGCCCTTATCAATTTTAATAATAAATCGTTCAAACAATTCATCACTGCCGTTCTGTTGTTCCTCCTTTACCTGATCTTCTTCTGACATAATATTTATTTTACAAGCCCTGGTTCCCTGGTTGATCGTTCCTTGCGACGCTCCATTCAACTACTGTAACTCCGGTTTTGCTTGAGTGGAAATGCAAAAGTACATTTGCAGAATGGATAAACAGCAGGTCATATTCCGGGATCTTGGCCATATGGACTATAAAGAAGCCTGGGACTACCAGGAAAAACTGTTGAATGAGAATGCGCAATTAAAATCGGAATTTGTAATTAGGAATTCGGAATTAGTTCCAAATAGGAATCATTCAACCTATAAAGAACCAGTAACCAGTATCCAGTATCCAGCGACTACTCACTACTTGCTTTTCGTCGAACATCCTCCTGTTTATACCCTTGGCAAAAGCGGTAATATTGATAATGTATTGATGAGCGAAGCGCAACTCGAAGAAAATGGCATTCAATTCTTCAGAACCAACCGCGGCGGCGATATTACTTTTCATGGTGATCAACAGATCGTTGGTTATCCTATTCTTGATCTTGAAAAATTTTATACCGATATTGGTAAATACTTACGCAACCTCGAAGAAGTGATCATCTATACGCTGGCTGATTATGGATTAAAAGGAGCAAGATCTGCCGGCGAAACTGGCGTTTGGCTTGATCCTGATATTCCCGGCAAAGAAAGAAAGATCTGTGCAATGGGTGTACGAACCAGCCGCTGGATCACTATGCATGGGTTTGCTTTTAATGTTAATACTGATCTTTCCTATTTCAACAACATAATTCCTTGCGGCATTCAAAACAAACAAGTAACCTCGCTTGAAAAAGAATTAGGAAAAAAAATAGACTTTGAAGAAGCAAAGGAAAGAGTAAAGAAGAATTTTGAGAAAGTGTTTGAGGTTGAACTCGTGAATGGTGAATGGTGAGTTGTCAAAGAGAGCTCCGATCATTGTTTATTCACTATTCACCACTGACCACTCACCCTCAGAAATCCTTCGGAATAAAAAACCGGTTCTTCTCTATTAATTTATCAGTTTCATATAACTCAGATTTGAACCAGCCGGAGTGATAGAAATTGGATTTTTCCAGCATTAATGAAGCTTCCTTAATATCTTTTAATTCAAAAAGAAAAGTGTCATCATCTTCATAAAATTTGATAGAGTATTTTTTGCTGCCAAAATCCAATAATGAAATTCTTACCAGCCCGTCCTTACTTGCAGCAATGCGATATTGGGGAATTAAAACATCTGGTTTGTTTTTAGTTTTCACTATTGCATCGATCTTTCGATTTACAGAATCGGAATAGATATCCTGCTTTCCGTTCCTGTACCTTCTTAAAAGAAGTAATTCCTCAGTGGTCAAAGCGCTGTCGGGAAGATTTTGACTAATGATCTTTTCAACTAGTTTCAGGTAAATACTGTCTTTAATTGCTTTTGAGGATGAATCAGAAAGCAGTGCTATTCGTATACTGTCATTTGATGGTCTTTTCGATTTTGAAAAAATAAAATTGGCCCCATCAACTAAAATATAAAGCCTGTAAAACATTTTATCGTTCGGCGCTTTTGCATCAAGATATCCGTTTTGCTTGTTATTAGGATCGGGTACAGTGATCAGCGATTTAAAATTAGAAAGGCTATCTGCTGAACGCTGAATGCTTATTTGTTTTAACTGGGGGAATTTGTTATTCCAACTGACGACAACACGGTTGCTTCCTTTATTTACAACAGAAAAAGCAGGCAAAGAATCCTGGGCATTAGTTATAGCAGCAGCACAAATCAAAAGGGACAGAATGATTTTTCTCATGGATATAGAACGTTAAAACTAAATTTTTCTTTTGGTCTACAGCGGCAAAGATAGGCAGGCAATTCCCAAAACTTAAAAGATTAACGAACCTTTTTGCAGTGAGACATTCCCTTGTAAACCTCCGCTATGGATCATAAGAATTTTACTGCCTGGTGGAAAGTGATCCTTTTTTAGGAGATCGAACAATGCGTAAGCCAATTTACCTGTGTATACAAAATCGGTGGGAATATTGGTGAGCCTGAAAAAATCATTCATGAAATCAAGAAGAGGTTGATCAAATTTTGCATACCCGCCAAAATGATAATTTGGGAACATTGCTATATTATCAGATTCATTTTCCACTTTCCATCCTTTTAAAACTATAATGCCAAGAATATTTTGATCTGATGAAGCAGCTTCTTTGATACCATTAAACATTGTTCCTGTACCGACTGCACATGCTATATGAGTATAATTCTTCTCATCTGCATATTGTAGTATTTCACCTGCGCCTTTTTCTCCTTTTTTTCCTGCGCCACCTTCAGGAATAATATAATGTTCTGGAAACTCTTTTTTGATCGATCCAAGAAATTCATAACTATTTCTTTGAGCATACTTGTCTCTGGAAATAAATCTCAGATCCATTTCATAGTTAGCTGCTTCAAGTAAAGTAGGGGAGAACTGTTTAAGTCTTTCGCCACGAATTATGCCGATGCATCTTATTTTTTTCAAATAACAGGTACAGGCAGTTGCCACAATATGATTTGACCATGCACCGCCGAATGCAATAATGCCCTTATAATTACCGGCATTAAAATTGTCAAGATGATATTTTAATTTAAACCATTTATTGCCTGAAATGACCGGATGGATTTTATCAAGGCGAAGAACATCAAACTGAATATTTTTATTTTGTAAAAAAGGATCCTGAATTTCATCAGTTGTTATTTTATTAAGATCAGGAAGTTCCATGCAATAAATATAAGACGAGTAGCTTATTTATTTAATTTCGCAGGTCTTTGGACTTTAAAATTAAAAGATGAAACCAACATTAGTGATATTGGCGGCCGGAATGGCATCACGGTATGGAAGTATGAAACAAGTGGAGGGTTTTGGACCATCGGGTGAAACGATCATGGATTACTCAATTTATGATGCAATTCGTTCCGGTTTTGGAAAAGTAGTGTTTATTATTCGTAAAGAATTTGAAAAGAACTTTCGTGAGATCGTTGGAAAAGATATTGAAGGCAGGATAGAGGTGGAGTATGTTTTCCAGGAATTGAATAAATACACCGAAGGTGTTGAGATACCAAAGGAAAGAACTAAGCCATGGGGGACAGCCCATGCAGTGCTTTGTGCTGATGAAAAAGTAAAAGAGCCATTTGCAGTTATCAATGCAGATGATTTTTATGGTAAAGATGGTTTTGTGAAGGCATTTAATTTTCTTGTGAATGATTGCAATGAAAAAACATTTTCCATCATCGGCTATGAATTATTAAAAACACTTTCAGAACATGGTACGGTGAACCGTGGTGTTTGTGAAGTTGACAATAAAGGCAATCTTGTTTCTGTGGTTGAAAGGTTAAATGTTTCAAAAGTTGGGGATAAGATAGTTTGTAATGATGAGCATTTACCTAAGGAATTACCATTAAATACTCATGTCTCCATGAACTTTTGGTGTTTTCATCCATCTGTTTTTGATTACACAAAAAAAGTATTTAAAGAATTTCTTACGGAAAATGCTTCTAACCCCAAAGCTGAGTTCTTTATACCAATAGTTGCAGATAAATATATTAAAAATGGGGAAGGAGTTATAAAAGTGATCCCTACTTCCGCCAAATGGTTTGGTGTTACTTATAAAGAAGACGCACCCATGGTAAGAGAAAGTTTGAGGAAATTAATTGATGCCGGTGAATATCCTGAAAACCTTTGGGCAAAATAAAAGTCTCGCCGTAGGCGAGACAGTTTAAATTATGTTGAGATTTATTGATCAATTTACTTTTACCATAAAAACATAGTCTTCGATCTTTTTTACCTGCTGCGTACGATCCATTCCTTTCAACGAAGAAACAGCAGGAGTTTTCACTTTCATAGAAGTGTCAAACTTTTTCAAGTCATTTAATACTGAGTATATGTATTTTGACTGAATTGCAAAAACGACTCCATCGGCAGATACCTGGCGGGTACTAAGTATACCGATCACTTCGCCGTTATGATTTAATACAGGTCCGCCACTGTTTCCCGGGTTAGCAGCAATAGTTATCTGGCAGTTTATACTATCTCCGTTTAATCCGGTCTTTGCGCTTAAATAACCCTGGCCATATACCATTTCATCATTACGAGGGTAACCAAGCGTATAAATTGATTCAGCCAGGTCACTTGAAGACTTGCTGATCCCATAGGGGATACTCGTCAAATTTTTAAATGAATCATCTTCGATCTTAAGTATAACGAGATCCTTTGCAAAATCAGTAAAAACAACTCTTGTATTAAAGTTTTCGCCTTTTTTATTTTGTACGACAACAGTTGTCGCATTTCTAACGACATGTGCATTGGTTACTAAATATCCTTTGCTATCGATCATGAAACCTGTGCCATTGTAACGATAAGTGGGATTAAGAATAACTTTTTTCTCGCTTTTATTATCTACATCTTTGATCTTGTTATCAAGTTCCCGGTCCTTATTCTTTAATCCATTTACTTCTTTTACCAATTGCTTTACCTGTGAGCTTTCAATTTTAGGTGAAAGTGACCAAACCAATAAACTAATAATAAGTGTTGTAATACCAGCAATTGAAGCAGCGATCGCCGCAACTCTTTTATATTTTTTCCACAGGTAAACAACTTTTGCATTTCCTTTTAGCCTGTCTGAATTGATCAAACCTTTTTCAGCAAGATCAGTATGCACCTCATTTAATGTGGATTTGAACTTGCGTAATTCACCCACTTCATTCATTTGATGAATAAATAAAGTATGTTCAACAACCATCTGGTCAACTTCGGGATTGGTTTTACGCAATTGTTCAAAATAAACTCTTTCATCCGTTTTCATTTCTCCACGGATGTAACGTTCAACAGCTTCTATTAATTGAATTTCTTCCATCACTTACCGTTTTTATATTGAGCGAAAAATAATTTTTTCAATCTCATAAGGCATTTGTACTTCTGGTTCTTGGCATTGTCGGCATTGGTATATCCAAACTGACTGGCGATATCCTGCATATTCCTCTTCTGAATATAAAATGCCTCGATCAAACTTTTGCATGGTTCACCTAAACTGCCGATCGCCTTTTCCATCATCGCAAATTCCTGGTCCCTTTTCTCATATTCTTCTACATCTTCTTCAACGGATACTGTCCCAACCATGCTCTCCACCTCGTTTGTATACCTGTTATATTGCTGCAGTCTTTTCAACCAGATCCGCCGGCATACCGAATAAACGTAGGTTTTTATCTGGCAATTGAGTTCAAAATTTCCTGACCGGGCCTTTTCTAACAATACGATCATTGCCTCCTGGAAAATATCTTTGGCCTCCTGGGCAGAACCGTTATTATTGATAACCAAGCTTTGAACCATATTAAAGTTATCCTTATAAATGGTTTCAACTGCCTTTTTATCGCCTAAAGCCAACCCTTCCAATAAATCTTTCTCTTTAATATCGGCGTTCACTCTCTTGATTTAATACAATTATTTATAATTAGTAACCCAAAGAAAGCCAAAAAAAACTATTTCAGGGCGGGTTACCTTTTTCTTTATCGGGTATAAATGCCGAATTCTATTGTTTAAACAAAATCTAAAACAGAAAACATGAAAAAGCTTTTTATCGTATTGGCGATCGCAACAGCATTTGCTTCTTGCAATGATGACAAGACTACTGAATCAACAACTGAAACAGTTGCTCCTGCAACAACTGAAACTGTAGCTCCAGCTACAACTGAAACAGTAGCTCCAGCTGCAACTGATGCTTCTACAACTACAGCGACTACAGCTCACTAAGATTTTCATATGGCAAGCAATCGTTAGAAGCCATCCCGGGAAATCGGGGTGGCTATTTTTTTTCTTCTAAGATCAAAAGGACTTCTTTTGGGAGTTCCTTCGGACAAACAATCGTTCTGGTGTAATTATTTTTTTAAAATGACTTGCTTCTTAAATATGAATACTTATTTTTGGAATCAGATGACAATAACAAAAGCATATCGTTGGTTTTATTTTTATTATTTCTTTAGCCAGAAGCCGGGATTGCTTTTGTTGAAAGCTTATTAACTTAAAAGATCAAAATCAACATAAGAAGTCCCGGCAAACTGCCGGGATTTTTGTTTTAATTATGAATACAAGAGTTTCGATACAGGGTTATGAAGGTAGCTTTCACCAGGTGGCAGCGCAGCAGTTTTTTGGAAAAAATGTCCAGGTGTTACCATGTGCTACATTTCGGGATGTGATCAAGATCGCTTCTAACAAAAAAGAAAGTGATGGTGGCGTGATGGCAATAGAAAACTCAATTGCCGGAAGCATTCTTGCTAATTATAACCTGCTTCAAAAGTCAAATCTTAAAATAATTGGTGAGATATATCTCCATATCAAACAAAACCTGCTGGTAAACCCGGGGGTAAAACTGGAAGATATCCGTGAAGTTCATTCTCACACCATGGCGCTACAACAGTGTTATGATTTTTTGGATAAATACAAATGGAAATTGGTAGAGTCTGATGACACTGCTTTAAGTGCAAAACATGTTCACCAGCATAAGAGCAAACATATTGCTGCTATTGCAAGTAAACTCGCGGCTGAATTATTTGATCTGGAAGTTCTGGCTCCGGGTATTCAGACAATGAAAAATAATTATACCAGATTTTTGATGTTGCAGAGACAGGATGCAGCTCAACCTGTAAATGATGCTAACAAAGCTTCCGTAAATTTCCAAACTGATCATTCAAGAGGTAGTTTGGCAAAAGTGCTAACGAAAATTGCTGAAGGCGGCATTAATCTTAGTAAACTGCAGAGTTTCCCGATTCCGGGCAGTGATTTTAAATACAGTTTTCATGCAGATATGGAGTTTGATACAATTGAGCAGTTTGAAAATGTAGTTGACCAGATAAGACCTCTAACAGAGGAATTAAAGATATATGGTGTGTATCGGCGCGGAGCCTGGAAATGACAATTAAAGATTAATAATTAAGAATTAATAATTAGTATGATTGAAACCTCAAAAAGATTAGAAGGGATTGGTGAATACTATTTTTCTCAAAAGCTGAGAGAGATTGATGAACTGAATAAGCAAGGAAAGAATATCATCAATCTTGGTATTGGAAGCCCGGATCAGCCGCCACATCCTGATGTGATAAAAACTTTGCAGGAAGAAAGTGCAAAACCCAATGTACATGCTTACCAATCTTACAAAGGTTCCCCGATCTTAAGAAAGGCAATGAGTGATTGGTATAAGAAATGGTATAATGTTGATCTGAATCCTGATACAGAAATTTTGCCGTTGATCGGAAGCAAAGAAGGTATTATGCATATCTGCATGACCTATTTGAATAAAGGTGATGAAGTGCTGGTGCCTAATCCTGGTTATCCAACTTATAGAAGCGCTGTAATGCTGGCTGGTGGCAAATGCAAAGAATATAAACTAAGAGAAAAAAATAATTACGAACCGGACTTTGATAAACTTTCAGAAAAGGGATTAAAGAAAGTAAAGCTGATGTTTGTGAATTATCCGCAGATGCCAACAGGGCAGTTGCCATCAAAAGAGTTGTTTGAAAAGCTGGTTGCTTTTGGAAAAGAAAATAAGATCCTGATCATTCATGATAATCCATACAGTTTTATTCTGAATGAGAATCCAATGAGTTTGTTAAGTGTTGAAGGTGCAAAGGAATGTGTGATCGAATTGAATTCCTTAAGTAAGTCACAGAACATGGCTGGGTGGAGAGTTGGAATGCTATGTGGAGCAAAAGAAAGGATCGAAGAAGTGTTGCGTTTCAAAAGTAATATGGATAGTGGAATGTTCTTGCCTGTTCAGTTAGCAGCTGCCAAGGCATTGGGCTTAGGTAAAGAATGGTATGACGAAGTAAATAAAGTATATAGAGAAAGAAGAGAGAAAGTATTTGAGTTGCTTAAGTTATTGAATTGTAAATTTTCAAAAGAGCAAGCGGGAATGTTTGTGTGGGCAAAAATTCCTTCAAAGTATAAAACAGGGTTTGAGTTGAGTGATGATGTGTTATACAATTCAAATGTATTTATAACGCCGGGAGGAATATTTGGTGATTCGGGTGATAAGTATGTAAGAGTGAGTTTATGTGCGCCGGTTGAGAAGTTTGAAGAAGCGATTCGAAGAATTAATAATTAAAAATTTAAGAATTAATAATTCCATGTCAGACAGAAAAAGAATAGCAATTGTTGGAGTTGGCCTTATCGGAGGTTCGCTTGCACTGCAATTAAATGAAAAAGGGCTTGCCAGCAGATTGATCGGTGTTGACTCGAATAGAGACCACCAGAAAAAAGCTTTGGAACTGGGATTGGTGGATGAGATAATGGATCTGGATGAAGCGATTAACAATTCCGATGTTGTCATCCTTGCTATACCGGTTGATGCATTGGTAAAGATAATGCCGCATGTGCTTGATAAGATCAATAACCATGTATTGATCGATATGGGTTCAACAAAGTCCGAATTGATGAGTATTGCAAACGATCATCCTAAAAGAGGAAGATATGTTGCAACACACCCCATGTGGGGAACAGAATATAGCGGTCCGCAGGCTGCGGTACATGGAGCTTTTGAAAATACGGCCGTTATAATTTGTAATGCCAATGAAAGTGACGAGGATGCGCTGGAGTGGACAAAGAATATGTATAAAAAGATTGGGATGCATTTGTTGGAAATGGATGCGGTTGCTCATGATCTGCATGCTGCGTATGTAAGTCATATTTCACACATCACATCATTTGCATTGGCGAATACAGTATTAGAAAAAGAAAAAGAAGACGATGCAATTTTTGAATTAGCCTCTGCAGGTTTTGCAAGTACAGTAAGGTTGGCAAAAAGCAACCCATCAATGTGGGTGCCCATCTTTATGCAAAACAGGGAAAATGTTTTGGATGTTTTGAATGAACATATTTCGCAGTTAAGAAAGTTTAAGAGTTGTTTGGAAAAAGAGAATTATGAGTATTTGCAGGAATTGATAGAAAATGCGAATAAAATTAGAAGAATAATAAAATAGTCTGAACTGGGATGAATGGGATCTTTTGGATTTATGGGATACGTTTTCCCAATCATCTCATCCATCACATAAATCCCAGTTCAGATGATTGCTGAATAGAATTATCGAACGTACAAGAGTGCGACGCAACAAAAGATTATCAGAATTACAATAGTTGGGAACATAAAAATTAACTTTACAAATTATACTAACAATGCAAACAATCGAACAGACAATGAATGAGGCAGCACAAAAAGCATGGAGCAAGCGACCGCTGATCATCAGCGGGCCATGCAGCGCTGAAACCGAAGAACAAGTGATACAAACAGCGCAACGCCTGGCTGCAACCGGCAAAGTAGATATGCTGCGTGCAGGCATCTGGAAACCGAGAACAAAACCCGGCATGTTTGAAGGCGTCGGTGTAAAAGGTTTGCCATGGTTAGCGCAGGCAAAGAAACTGACCGGCTTGCCAATAACAGTGGAAGTAGCAACCGGCAAACAAGTACACGATGCATTGAACTTCGATGTGGATGTGTTGTGGATCGGTGCGAGGACGACGGTGAATCCTTTTAGTGTGCAGGAAGTGGCAGATGCATTGCGTGGGGTTGATGTGCCGGTGCTGATCAAGAACCCGATCAATCCTGATCTTGAATTGTGGAGCGGCGCTGTTGAACGTGTTACCCGTGCAGGTATCAAACAGATCGGTCTTATTCATCGCGGGTTTTCTTCTTATGGAAATACCGAGTATCGCAATGCGCCGATGTGGCATTTGGCGATCGAGATGAAACGTCGCAATCCCGAAATGCTGATCATTAATGATCCTTCGCATATCTGTGGTCGTCGTGATATATTGATGGATGTTGCGCAAAAGGCAATTGACCTTGACTTTGATGGATTGATGATCGAAAGTCATATCGATCCTGATAATGCATGGAGTGATGCCAAGCAACAAGTGACGCCGGAGAAATTGGCCGAAATGCTTGATGCCATTAAATGGCGTTATGAAACTGCTGACGAAAAAGAATTCATCACAGCATTGGAAAAATTGCGTGAGCAGATCAATCATTTGGATGATGAACTGATACAATTGCTTGGTCAGCGAATGAAGATCGCAGACAGGATCGGTGAGTACAAGAAGAATAATAACGTAACTATTCTGCAAACGAGTCGCTGGAACCAGATACTGGAGAAAGCATATGCAAAGGGTGATGCATTGGGCTTGAGCAAAGAGTTTATCACCAAGTATTTTGATGCCGTGCATATGGAAAGTATCAATCATCAGAATAAGATCATGAATTCATAAACCCACCCCCTGTCCCCCTAAAGGGGTGACTTAGGTTGGACCTTCTTTTCTTTGATGATAAGTTCTTTAAGTTGAATGATGATTGTGTTACCATCTTAAAGTTCCTTGATTGAGCTTTTGTTGCGTCGCACTCTTGTTCAACAACAATTCTAATGATCAATTTATCACGCAAAGCCGCAAAGTTTATTAAGCCGCAAAGAATCTTTGCGCCTTTGCGAATCCTTGGCGTCTTTGCGTGAAATAAAAGCTAAATGAAGAAACTAACTTATAAATTTTCCAGCACTTCAGTGGACTACTACCTCACCGGAGGTATTTCTCATTTAAAAGAAATTGTCGATAAGGATAACACGATCATCATTACAGATGAGAATGTTTACAATACCCATACAAAAAGATTTAAAAACTGGAATTGCATTGTATTAAAGCCAGGAGAAGAGTTTAAAATACAATCAACCGTTGATTCAGTGATCGAGGAATTGATAGAAATGGAAGCCGATCGCAAAACAACTTTAGTAGGAGTTGGCGGTGGAGTGATCACAGATATTACAGGTTATGTTGCTTCCGTTTATATGCGAGGGTTATCATTTGGATTTATTCCAACTTCATTGTTGGCGATGGTTGATGCGTCGATCGGCGGGAAGAACGGCATCGATGTCGGAGTGTATAAAAATATGGTTGGCATAATCCGTCAGCCGAAGTTTATTCTTCATGATATGGTTTTCCTGAATTCACTGCCACAGAATGAATGGGAGAATGGTTTTGCAGAAATAATTAAGCATGCTGCGATAAAAGATGCAGCGATGTTTAAAGAGCTTGAAACAAAAACGCTTAAACATTATCAGTCAAGACAAACAAGTATTTGTGAACTTGTTCAACGTAATACTATTATTAAAACCAAAGTGGTGCAGAATGATGAATTTGAAAAAGGAGAGAGAAGATTATTGAATTTTGGTCATACACTCGGACATGCTTTGGAAAATCAATATGAATTATCGCATGGACAAGCAGTAGCGATTGGAATGACCTATGCGTCTGTTATTTCTCAAGAGATAACAGGCTTCAAAGAAGCTGAGAGAATTGCTAATCTTATTTCAAAATATGATCTTCCAACTTTTGCTGACTTTGATAAGCAAAAAGTATTTGAAGTTTTGAAAATGGATAAGAAGAGAGAAAAAAAAGAAATGAATTATGTATTATTAGAAAAAATAGGAAAAGGAATTGTAAAATCAATTCCATTAAAACAATTAGAAGAAATTATTCAGGAACTATGAAAGTAACTATACATCCGTCACAATTGAAAGGAATTATCCAGGCACCGGCTTCAAAAAGTTCAATGCAAAGAGCCTGCGCTGCAGCATTATTATCAAAAGGAACAAGTACAATTTATAATCCGGGACATAGCAATGATGATAAGGCAGCTTTAGATATTATTCAGAAGCTGGGAGCAATCATTGAAGTTGATAGTTCAGAGTTAAAAGTTCAGAGCCAGGGAATCAATCCAATTGCAAATGAGATCAACTGTGGTGAATCGGGATTAAGCATAAGAATGTTTACGCCGATAGTTGCATTGAGCAAT
>VBAS01000208.1 GCA_005882975.1 Bacteroidota bacterium
CACCTTTTGCGAACCTGCTGATATTGAAACTTCCATTTTGATAAACAGTTTCCTGCCTGTAAAGTTCCTGTCCCTGCATATTGAATAATTGAACTGCTATCTTTTTAACATCTGTTTTTCCTCCGACACGGTATTGAACAATACTTTCACTTATCGTAGGATAAACCGATACAATAAAATCCTTATCGTTAACAACAGGGTTATTAATTCCTGTAACAAGATTTGGTGTTCCTAAAAAAGTATAATAAAGACCATTGCCATGTGTGCCAATAAGCAATACATTATCATCAGGCCGGTAAGCAAGAGAATTTATGACTGCAAAATTTAAGGTTGATGATCCTTCACGTTGCCAGGTTGGCGAACCGCCTCCTGTCAAAGTTGTTCCCAAATTTTCTACTGCAAATAAACCAGCTGCTGTTCCTACATAATATTCGGTAACAGGATTTCCCGATCCGTCTTTTTTTACTGTGATCATGCAGCTTCTTGCAGAAATATAACCTGAAGTGTTGTTTCCTGTAAGATTTCCTTCTGCTACTTTCCAGGTGGGTGAAGCACTTTTGGCATCATTGGTCCAAAGTATGTTAGTGACGTTGTTAAAAGCAGATCCAACAGTTCTTCCATAGTTTGTTATTACTGCAATTATTTCATTATCGTTATTTGGATTCACTGCAATATCCTGAACATTCAATCTGGAAATATCTGTAACAGTTGGAGTAATATTTACAGGTGTAGCGGCTGCCGCGGAATTTCTGGGATCATCTAATCTAAATATTCTTCCATCAGTAGTACCAAAATACATTGAATGCTGTGAACCATAGTTTCCGCGACTGAAAGCAATTGCCCTAATTGCAATATTTGTTCCATTGCTTGCATTTACAGCGCTGCTTACACCGGTCAGTTCTGTCCAGCCAGATGAAGACGATACTGTTGATGCACTTGTAGTGCGGAACATGCGATTGAAATTTATATAATACAGGTCTTCAGTATTATCAGGATTGAGTCTGAAATTAGTAACAAACTCGCCAAATTCCGTAGTTGATCCCGAAGAAGACGGTGTTAATCCATTAGGGCGAATTTCAGTTGGATTAAAAGATGACTGCAATTGTCCACGCCTCAAACTACCTAATTGAACAGTACCATATAAATATTGTACACCGCCATTTCTTTTTGAAATACCTACGGTACCACCATCACCACCAATTATACGGCGATGATTATTACTGTCAGAAGCTGGCAAGCTAAGAACACCTGTTTTATCCCTGAATTGTGTTCCGTTGTCTTGTGCACCTCCTGCAAAATTGTTAGCGCCAATCTCCGGATCAATAGCTACTCTATAATATTGGAGAGTTTGATAATTATTAATATTTGTCCATACAACGTTAGAACCGGGGGCTGTTATGTTTGTGGTCATTTGCATTCCTCCATCGTTAGTACAAATAGCTTCGTTGGAGTTTGATGGATTGAAAGCGACGTTATGAATATCAGGATGACTGTTTGGGTAAAAAGTCAGAGAGGGTAATGTATTTCCGTAACCACCGATCCAGCATAATGTACTATTATAGTTTGCTGTACTAAATCCATCCGTAGATCTATATAAACTTGTGCCACCAACTAAGACAAAATTTGGATCGTTTGGTTTTACCGTGATAAAAAGATCATAGCCACCTTGAATAGTAAACGGGTCTGTTGCATCATGATCGCCACCGGGAAAATCAGGAAGATTATTTGAAAGATTTGTCCAAACGTTTCCTGAGGTCATATTTAATTTAAAGAGGTCCGCTTCTTTATTCCGAGCTGAACTTGTATTGGTAAGTCCATTCTCATATAAAACATACAGTATATTCTCATTTGAAGGAGCTAATGCAATCAGAGTTCTCCTGGAATCGTAAAAATTAGAGCCACCAACATCAGTAAAGCTATAAGAATTGCCACGCCAACCCGCAACTGAGTCAACACCTAAAATGGAGCCGCCGGCTAATCTTGTATATGAATTTAAGTTGCCTGTTGCCGATTTCCATATGCCTCGTAAAGTAAGATCCGAAGCAGCACCCGTTACTGCAATGTATACTATTCCTGTTGGTGAAATAACTACATCGCCTTGTCCGCCGGCAGCAAAACCGGACACAGCGCTTCCGAACACAGTTTGAAATGTAGTACCGCCGTTAGATGAACGAACAATTCTTCTATGACAAGCAACATACACATCACCATTTGCCGGATTAACAGAAATCTTATGGACGTAATCAAAAGGATGATCAAATCTCTCAGGTACACCAGCTGGAATAGCAGCACCATTGAAGTCCGTTATATTAGTTAATGGCAACCTTGTCCAGTTTGCTCCATTATCAGTCGATTTTAATAATCCGTAAGCAAGATAACCTGCGCCAGTTGCATCAGTAGAACTACCAATATATTCCCCTCCGCCAGCATACCATGTATCCTGGTTTCCCACTCGGGGATCTTGCGCAATACAAGAAACATTGTGTACTTCATTTGTCGGAGTTACCCGTGTCCAGTTGGCACCGGCATCTACCGATCGGAATAGTCCACCGCTTACACCGCCAGCGATCAAAACCTTGTTAGTGGTGCCATTATAGCGAACATCATAAGCAATAGCTCTTGTTCTACCACCATTATTGTTAGGGCCAGCAGGTATATAATTATTTTGGGTAGTTAGTCTTGCAAGACCTGATGGTGTATTTCTTTGTGGGATTGTTCTTGCAAATTCAATTTCCTGATCACGCAAGCCAAATGACGCTTCACCAGTCGTAGGGTCTTTTATCATGTCGGCCTCATACTTCCAGCGCAAATATTGATAAGCGGCTTCATGTTCTTCGTTTTCTTCATTTTCCCCTAAGAGATCAATACCATGCTTTTGATCGCCCCTGGATTTATTTAGAAAAAACAAAAGACCTGTTGGTATCATTAAAATAAAACAAACAGAGACAATAACCTTAATTTTCATTTTTTCGCTTTTACAAAATTGCAATTTACTAAATATATGTGTCTAATGACTTTCGTGTAAACTCAATGACAAATTTTATATTTTTGTTTTTCGGATGAGTGTAAAGGCCTTGTTGAACAATTTCATTAACTCCCCCCGTCTTTTTCAATTGGCGGACAGGCTCTCTTTTTCCCAAACTCAAAAAATATATCTTGAAAATCTGCAAGGAAGTTCACCTGAATTTTTCACTGCTGCCCTGTTTGAACATCCTTCTTGCTCACAGTTTAATCACCTTATCGTATTAAATGACCCTGAAGATGCCGCTTATTTTCATAACACCCTGGAAAATCTGACGGGGGCGCTGGATATTTTTTATTTTCCCGCTTCGTTTAAGCAGCGAAAAAATTTCAGTTTGCTAAACAGCAGCCACGTGATGTTGAGAACAGAAGCGTTAACAAAAATTGCTTCGCAATTAAATAACAACGGCTCTGTAAATAAAAAGGTACTTGTTACTTATCCCGAAGCCTTGTTTGAAAAAGTGGTGGTTTCAAATACGCTTTCTTCAAATATTATTTTTATAAAAAATGGTGATACGCTTGATACCGGGTCACTACTTTTAAAACTTGCTGACTTTGGTTTTGAAAGAACTGATTTTGTGTATGAGCCGGGCCAGTTTGCGATTCGAGGTGGTATTCTTGATATTTACTCTTTTGGAAATGAAAAACCTTATCGTGTCGAGCTTTTTGGAAATGAAGTTGATTCAATCAGGATCATTGACCCGGAAACTCAATTAAGTGAAAGAAAATTATTGCAGGTAAGCATTATTCCAAATATCGAAACGCAATTTGTTGACAAGGAAAAAATTTCACTGCTGGATTTTTTACCGGAGAATACGATCGTATGGATACGTGATGAAGAACTGGTTTATAAAAAACTGAAAGATTCTCAAACTGAACTCGAGGATTTTTTTGCAAACAAGAACGTCAACGAAAAAATAAAGGATACTTCAGAACAATCGTCACAAGTAAATTTTACTGAAGCAGATTTTATTTCACCTGGAGATCTTGAAAAGCAAATTGAAAAACGTTCTTGTGTTTTCTTTGGCGATGAACCAGTCAACCGGGTTTCTGTTTTTACTTTGCAATCAAATACTCTCATTCAGCCGGCATTTAATCGCCGGTTTGACCTGCTGATACAGGATCTGAAAAATTGGGAACAAAAAGGATTTGATGTTTACTTGTTTGCTGAAAATCCAAAGCAACTGGAAAGATTACGGATCATCTTTGAAGACCTGAAATCGGATATTGTATTTAATCCTATTACTGCTTCTATTCACGAAGGATTTATAAATGAGGACCTGAAGATCGTTTGCTATACCGATCATGAAATATTTCAACGCTATCATAAGTACAGGGTAAAACAGGCCTACAATAAAAGCAAGGCTTTGACATTAAGAACACTTCGTGAATTACAACCCGGAGATTTTGTAACACACATTGATCATGGTGTAGGTACTTTTAGCGGTCTGCAGAAAATTGAAGTGAATCGAAGACTGCAGGAAGCAGTAAGAATTATTTATAAAGACAGTGATATTCTTTACGTCAATATCAATTCACTCCATAAGATTGCTAAATACACAGGTAAGGAAGGAACAGTTCCAAAAGTAAATAAGCTTGGAAGTGATGTATGGAATAAGCTAAAAGATAAAACAAAGGCGAAGGTTAAAGAGATCGCCTTTGACCTGATAAAACTTTATGCCAGCCGAAAAGCGCAACAGGGTTTTCAGCATACACCCGATAATTATTTGCAAACTGAATTAGAAGCTTCATTTATTTATGAAGACACTCCAGACCAGGGCAAAGCAACTGCTGATGTAAAAAAAGATATGGAATCGTCTTCACCGATGGATCGATTAGTTTGTGGCGATGTGGGTTTTGGAAAAACAGAAATTGCGATCCGCGCAGCATTTAAAACTTGTATTGATGGTAAACAGGCCGCTATATTAGTGCCAACAACCATTCTTGCTTTTCAGCATTATAAAACTTTTAGTGAACGGTTAAAAGATTTTCCTGTGACCGTTGATTATATCAATCGCTTTAAATCAGCAAAGGAGAAAAAAGAAACATTAAAAAAATTAGAAGAAGGAAAGATCGAAATAATCATCGGCACACATGCATTGCTCGGAAAAGAGGTGAAATATAAAGACCTGGGGTTGCTGGTTATTGATGAAGAACAGAAGTTTGGAGTTGGTCACAAAGAAAAAATTAAAACTATTAAGACGACAGTTGATTGTTTGACATTAACAGCAACACCAATTCCAAGAACACTGCAGTTTTCATTAATGGGGGCAAGAGATCTGAGTACTGAATTACATGCTTATAATGAGGACCTGATCCGTGATGCGATCTATTATGAAACCGAAAGAGGTGGCCAGGCCTTTTTTATTTATAACCGGGTGCAGAGTTTGCCGGAAATGGCCAATATCATCCAGGCATTGTGTCCTGATCTTAGTATTGGAATTGCACATGGCCAAATGGAAGGGCATGAATTGGAAAAACATATTCTTGATTTTATTGATAGAAAGTATGATGTACTTGTTTGCACTAATATTGTCGAAAGTGGTGTCGATATTCCAAACGTGAATACAATTATTGTGAACAATGCTCATCAGTTTGGATTAAGCGATCTGCATCAGTTAAGAGGAAGGGTAGGGCGCAGTAATAAAAAAGCATTTTGTTATTTGTTGTCGCCACCAATGAGCACACTGCCTGATGATTCAAGAAAAAGATTGCAAACATTAGAACAACATAGTGAACTCGGTAGCGGTTTTCAAATTGCTATGCGTGATCTTGATATTCGTGGTGCTGGTAATATGCTTGGAGGTGAACAAAGTGGATTTATGGCGGATATTGGCTTTGAAACCTACCAGAAGATCCTGGATGAAGCCATACGCGAATTAAAAAGAACGGAGTTCAAAGATTTGTTTAAAGAAGAAATTTCAAAGCAGGATGATTTTGTGCAGGACTGTACCATTGATACCGATCTTGAGATATTAATACCTGATGATTACGTGGAAAGCATCACAGAAAGATTATCGTTGTACCAACGATTGGATAATTCGGAAACCGAAGAAGAATTACAACTGATGGCTCAAGAGATAAAAGACCGCTTTGGAATTTTGCCGCAGCCGGTAAATGACCTTTTTGTTACTGTTCGTTGCCGTAAGTTAGCAGTCGAACTTGGCTTTGAAAAAATGAGCTTGAAAGATGAAACACTTCGTTGTTATTTTATCAACAGACCTGACTCTCCTTATTTTGAATCACAGACTTTTCAGCAGATACTTTCGTTTATACAAACAGGAACCAATAAAGCCAAGCTAAAACAAAGCGGCAGATTATTTAGTATGATAGTCAATAATGTAAAATCGATGGAGGAAATGCACAGGTTTCTTGATTCAATGCATCGGTTTTGTTTTTAATAGCAAATGATGTGGAAGGCCCTGAAAACGTGATTTACTAACGACAGGTTAGTAAATTGATGGCTATCTTATTTAAGCAAATGTGTTAATTTTAAAAGATATATCTATCTATGAGAATCCATCCAATTCCTTTCATTATCCTGCTTTGTCTTTTTTCGATTGTTTGCTTTTCACAAAAAGATACAAGCACTGCGTTGCAGCTTCGTAGCGGTAAAGTTTTTGCTGAAAAAAAAGAGAAAGTTAAAAGCTTTATAGATCAATTACAAAAAATAGACGGAAAGTCATTTGCTGTTCTTCAATTTGAACAACTACCATCTGACTTAACGAAACAGGAACTTGCCGCCTCCGGTGTTGAATTGCTTGACTACATTTCCGGAAATGCATATACAATTTGCATCAAAAAAAATCTCGACTACACAATTTTACAGAAAGCAGCAGCCAGATCAATTTTTGAATTGTCACCTATTCAAAAGATGCATCCTGCAATGGTAAAAGGAATATTTCCATCATGGGCGATAAGAACACCCGGTATGGTAGATGTATGGATCAGTTTTCCGAAAACAATAAGTTTTGAAGAATTGCAAAAATTATTAAGTGAAAGAAATTTCCAGATTACCACTACCGATTATAAAGAGTTTCAGGTTGTCGGTCTGAAAATAGCAATTTTACGTATCAATGATCTGGCTTCACTTCCTTTTGTTGATTATATAGAGCCGGCGCCGCATAAAGAGCAAATGTTGAATTATGAAAGCAGAAATGATTCCAGAGCGAATGTTTTAAACGCAGCTTCAGGTTTAGGAGGTTATGATCTGAATGGCGAAGGAGTGGTAGTAGGCGTAGGGGATAACGCGGATGTGCATTATCATGTCGATTTTACAAATAGGGTAATAAATTTCAGCACACCTACAATCGCTTATCATGGTTCACATGTACATGGAACAGTTGCAGGAGGTGGTATATTGATGGAAGAATTTCGAGGATATGCCCCTAAGGCAACAATAGTTTCGCAGGAAACTTCGGGAATACTAAAAAATGCACCGGTATATGTCAATGATTATGGGATGGTCATTACTAATAATTCTTATACTTCAATAGTAGGTGATTGTGATTATGCCGGAACCTATGATCTTGAAAGCCGTGTACTAGATCTAATGGCTTTTAATTATCCTCAATTACAGAATGTTTTTGCTGCAGGGAATGACGGAGGATTAATCTGTTCACCATTTCCTGGCTCATTCAAAACAGTTGTTGGGGGATTTCAGACGGCAAAAAATGGAATAGTGGTTGGTGCCACTAACAGAGACGGTAGCATTGCATCATTTTCTAGCAGGGGCCCGGTTAAGGATGGCAGAACAAAACCTGAAGTAACGGCAGATGGTGTTTATTCCACTTCTACTATTTATACATATGGTTATGGCGTAAGTCCAGGTACAAGTATGTCAAGTCCGGCAGTAGCGGGAGGATTAGTTTTATTAAATCAACGCTACAAACAAATCACTGGCGTAAATCCTAAAAGCGGTTTAATGAAAGCATTAATTTGTAATGGAGCAAACGACCAGGGAAACGCAGGCCCAGATTTTACAAACGGATTTGGCAGAATGAATCTTTTGCGATCTGTCGACATGCTCAATAAGGGTAGATATTTTATTTCAACTATTAGTAATGGAGGAATAAACACACATAATATATTTATTCCTGCAGGTACAGCACAATTGAAAGTAATGCTATACTGGCATGATCCTGCTGCTGCTCTTTTTGCATCTAAAACTTTGGTAAACGATCTTGATCTGGATATTACCGCACCATCCAATGTGTTGCCATTTTTATTGGACACAATTCCTGGCCATGTAAATAACACAGCTTCTCCGGGAGTTGATCATATTAATAATATCGAACAGGCAATTATTACAAATCCTACTGCAGGAACATATACAATAAGAATACAGGGGACAAATGTGCCTGTATCTTCCCAGGAGTATTTTGTAGTCTACGATATAATACCAGTTGAGACAAAAATTGTTTTTCCCCTAGGAGGAGAAGGGTTGAAACCTGGTGAAACCGCTACCATTCAGTGGGAGTCATATGGTGATCCTGCCAATACTTTTACTGTAGAATATTCAACTGATAATGGGACAAACTGGACAACTATCAGCAATTCAGTAGCTGCAAATCTTCGTCAGCTGAGCTGGGCAGTTCCAAATGTCCAGACTGAACAGGCGATGGTTCGTATTACAAGGAATGGGACGGGTTATATCAGCACAAGTTCTGCATTTACTATTCTTGATATACCTGTTATATCATTATCTGCTACGCAATGTGAAGGTTATTTTTCTATAGACTGGACAGCTATAACAGGTGGGACAGATTATGAGGTGTTTATGTTGAAAGGAAGTGAAATGGTTTCTGTAGGTACAACCACTTCTCTTACTTATACATTTACTGGTTTATCACCTGATTCGGTTTATTGGGTTTCAGTTCGGGCAAGGATAAATGGTAGAGCTGGTCGGAGAGCTGTAGCTGTACATCGTCAGCCAAATAATGGAACTTGTAGTGGTGCTATTTCTGATAATGATCTGCGTATGGATTCTGTCATTGCTCCTCTTTCGGGAAGACTGCTAACTTCAACAGCTCTTGCGAACAGCACATCTGTTATTGCAAGAATTAAAAATCTCGACGATGCAGATATAGCAAATTTCAAATTGAGATATTATGTGGGTGGTTCCCAAGTAGTCGAAGATATTGTTGGACCCATTACTGCCGGATCTACATTTACACATACATTTTCTGTTCCATACGATTTTTCAATTGCTGGAAATTATGTTTTGAAAGTTGAGGTAGAAAATACCTCAGGTGTTGACCCAGTTTCAGCTAACAATTTCATTATTGATACTATTCGTCAATTAAGTAATGATCCCATTATACTTCCTTTTATAGACAATCTTGAAACCGCTGTATCCAGAAAGTATTACAAAGCAAGCTTTGGAGTTCAGGGAATAGAGCGTTACGATTATACAAATACATACTTTCCGGGGAGATTGAGTACGTTCTTATCCTCAGGTATGGCATATTCAGGAACGAAATCATTATTAACTGACTTGGATGCATACCTGGCTTCAGGAAATACCAATTTTATATACGGAACTTATAATCTTGACGGTGTGGACGCAGTTGCACGAGATATACGTCTGGATTTTCAACTTAAAATGCATGGCGACAGCGTCGCGAGTGCAGATAACAGGGTTTGGATAAGAGGAAGTGATTCTCAAACATGGATTGAAGCATTTGTACTTTCTGGAAATGGAAATGTTCGCGGAATTTTCAAAAAAACACCAAGCTTGGAAATAAGTAGACTTCTCCAATCACATGGACAAAGTTTCAGCAGCAGTTTTCAGGTGCGATGGGGACAATTTGCGTATTCGAGGATTAATGATAACGAGTTATATCAGGGACATAATATTGATGATATAAGAATCTATGAAGCTATTGATGATATACAACTTAAAACGATTGATGAACCGTTAATTAATAAGTGCGGTTTATCCAATGCAGAAACAGTAACGGTTACCGTCAGAAACGCTTCTCCAAATCCCATAACTAATATTCCAATACGAATGGTAGTGGATGGTAGTACGACAGCTTTTGAAACTTATACAGGTACCCTTGCTGGCAATACAAGTACACAATATACATTTACAGCAAAGGCTGATCTATCAACTTTGGGAGATCACACTATCCTGATTAATGTACAATATGGGACAGATAATTTCAGGGATAATGATACATTAACCTTGCATATTTTTAATGCGCCACTGATCACTACATTCCCAAACATTGAAAATTTTGAAACGAATAATGGTTATTGGCACAGTTCCGGGATCAATGATTCATGGGAGTATGGAGTTCCTGCGGCTAATAAAATAAATAAAGCGGCAAGTGGAACAAAAGCATGGAAAACACATCTGGCCGGGAATTATAAAAACCTGGAAACATCATATCTATATTCTCCATGTTACAATATTGCCGGTATGACAAATCCGACTCTGAGTTTAAATATTGCGCTTGACCTTGAAAATTGCGGAGGAGGTACTTTATGTGACGGAGCATATATTGAGTATTCAGAGGATGGAATTACATGGACTCGTCTTGGAGATGTTGGTACAGGTACTAATTGGTATAACCGTAATTATAGTGGTGATAAATTATGGAGTGTGCAAGATTATACAAGATGGCATGTTGCAACAACACCATTGCCAACAGGTGTTCCAACCATACGATTCAGAATTGTAGTTGTATCAGATCCCTTTGTAAACTTTGAAGGAGTCGCAATTGATGATGTGCATGTGTATGATAACACTATAGGAGTGTATAATGGAATTACTATGGGATCACCGGTTTCTCAAAATATTCCAGGTGGCACTGCCTGGATAGATTTTATTTCAGGAGGTAAGCTTATTGCATCTGTTCAACCGAATAATCAAAATCTTGGTAATACCGATGTGCAGGCATATATAAATACTGGCAGTGTTCGTAATGATGGAAAACAGTATTATCACGACAGGAACATAACTATAAAACCAACAACTACGACTTTAACCGATTCAGTTACTGTTCGTTTTTATTTTCTTGATACAGAAACAGAAAATTTATTAAATGCTACAAGTTGTGCAAACTGTACTAAGCCTGCCATGGTCACAGAATTAGGCGTTACAAAATATTCTGATCCTGATGACAATTTTGAAAATGGAAATCTTGGAGATGATATACAGGGGACATTTTATTATCTAAACGCTGATTGGAATTATAAAATTCCATTTGATAAAGGGTATTATGTAGAATTTAAAACAAAAGATTTTTCTGAATTCTGGTTAAATAATGGTGGTCCTGATCGACAGACACCTTTGCCTGTAGAGCTGGTTAGCTTTACGGCAAAAAAGAAAGATAATAAAGATGTGATCGCTGA
>VBAS01000001.1 GCA_005882975.1 Bacteroidota bacterium
AAAGGTAAAGCCATCTCTTTCAGTCATCTTGTACTGTACATCTTCTATTTTTTTATAAACATCGTATTTCTTGAACATAGCAAGCATATCTTCCATCTGTCTTGTCGGCATGTTATAGTCCGCAATAGTATCAACTGGAATATGTGTGATGTTATGATCAAGTAAATATCTCTTGATAGCTTTAATTTCCAATGGTTCATCAGGATGTTGAATTATTTTGTAAGCTATATCAAAAGTAATGGCAGATAATTCCTCAAAAATTATTTCAGGATTTACTGATTCAATGATTTTATACAATTCATCTGCATTGCATTTGCCTATCTGTCGATGATGGGTGCTAATTAAAGTAATGTTATACATAAATGAAAGCTAGTTCATTTCTCCGTTCGGGCATGCTACAAAACCAACAAGCGGTATGTGCATAAATGAAATTATTATTCACATATATTTCTATTTATTTAGTCGGTAATCCGGGAAAGAACTTTCATGTCCCTCTTGATTAACAAAACGCTGTTTGAAAATTTCCACTCTAAGATCGGGGTCAAAGGTTGTGCTATTATCATCTTCTGCACCCTTGAGATACATTTCCCAATCTTCTGCAGAAATTTTATGCTGATTATCAAATAAAAGCTTTGCAAGTTCTAGCTCAGGTTCAGAAGCTTTCGACATGTCTCTCCATTTCCTAAATCCAGTCATCTGCGCAATGATATGTTGAGCTTTCATTAAACTAAAATCGTCTTCATCAATATCGAAGTCAAGTACAATGCTGTCCATATCAAAGTATTTTGGATCATACTCGTATAGATAATCACCAATGACTTGGTCAAATGATTGCTTTTTAGTTTGATAATCTCTGAAAAGATTTTTTGCCTGGAGTTTGAAGAATTCGATGTGTGTCATAATATAATTTTTTATGGTTACCCAAGTTTATTATCTATAATATTTGCGTTCGTAATCTTGGTTAGATAATAACCTTGGAAAAAAAATTATATTACCTATTTGGCTGATGAAATCTTTGCACGAACGAGCAGGCTTGCCAACAAGCACATTATAAAGTTATGAGATAGCTCCAATAAAACAAAAGGGAATTTAATGTGATTATAGATCGTGTTGCTGGTGCTCCCTTAAATTCGTTCTGATGCGTGGAGACACGCATCGGGGCGTTTTATTTTGTTACGGACACGACCCAATGCTGAGACGAAAATTCTTTTAACCTATTTCATTTATTCGATTTTGTAGCTCTAGAATTCTCTTTATTAAGACATCAAACTTTAGTGATTCTCCATAAATCATATTCTCAATCATTGTCTGGTAATCCTTTTCCCATTCTTTCATCACGGCTTCTGGTGGAATAATTCTTATTCCTGACGGTATATGTTTGGAATAATCTACACCTCTAATAGTATTAAACTTTTCTCTATGAACTACTATGCCGTTATACAGCTCTTTGTTGGCTAAAGCAGCTTTTCCATGTTCAGTGTCCATTAGCTTTTCCAAATCATATAGATGTCTTGATAACCTATCGACTCGAATTTTGGAAGTGACCTGCAAGAACTCTTCGTGTAACAGAAATATTTTTTCTAAAAAAGTTCTCTGCGGCAATACTACAGAAATGCTGAATGGGTCTGTTGTAAACTCTTGCTTAGGCAAAGAGGTACTAAGAATTGAATTGATTTCAACGTTCATTGCGGGTTCTATTAATGAACGAGAGCTAACCTCTATTAGGACTCTTTGTTTCAAGTATTCTGATTTCTCGAGCACAGAATCATAATGAATTTCGATTGTTTGGGGATCTTTATCCGAAGCAATGACATCTTGTGCATTTAGCTTGCATTGATCTGTAGCTTTCCAATCAGTAAGTCGATTTGTCAGGTCTTTTAAAAATGTTGTTGAAATAAATTCACATGATTTTTTCCTCAAACTTCTTATTTGACCTTTGTTAATATCACCCTCATAACCGAAGAATTTTCTGTCCACTGCTAAATCAAGATCCTCCGAAAAACGATCGATCAAATTCCAACCTTTGCTAAGGGAAGTACCGCCTTTAAAAACAATGTTATTTGAATATGCTAAAGCAAATGAAGCATTNNNNAATCTTTTTCAATGGCAACAGCAGGAAGACCTGTGTTGTTACTAATTTGATTAAGAATTTCAACTCTTCTTTCTTTCGAAATATTTAGCCATTTCGTATTCATTGTTATTTTGTTGCTTGCATTAATATTTTGTTTATCCAAGCAGGCGAAAGTTTCGCATCATGTCGAATGTTACCTTTTTTTTCATTTTTCAAAAGATCGTACAGCTTCGCTAAGAGGTTATCATCAACATTTTTTTCCCCTAAAGTTTTAAGGGCTTGTATAATTAAGCCGCTAATTTCACCTCTGACTTCTAAATTTTTAGGACTTGTTTTCTTAAAGATTATGTTTCGTTTTCCAATAGCAATGCTTCTGGCCGCTCCATCAGTTAGATAAACTACTTTCATTGGAATTTGCGTGGATATTCCTAACTTATTTAAAGCCTGAACTCCTGTAGGTATTATTCTTGCCCTGTCTCTTTGAGCAATAGCCTTTGCAATTTCTTCTATCGAAGGATATAAAACCCCTAATTCTTTATCGATTTTGGGATATAGGTAAACTCCATGAGCTAATCGAACCAAAAATTGCTTTTCCTCAATTCTAAATAAAGCCTTATTTATGCTTTCAGGACTTCCCAAATCAAGAAAATCATCTGTAAATAGCACCTTGCCTTTTTCTAAGGATTTAAGCCTTTTTACTATGATATTTTCAATTAACTCTCTGTTCATCAATAACAATTCGTCCGAAATTTAGTAAATATTTCGGACGAGGTTTAAAAAATTTATTCACTTTACTTATTATTAATGCCCTATTAATTTTGGCTATAAATTTAATAAGCCTAATTTTGTTAAGCAAAAAAATAAAATATGCCAAAAAACATTGATTATCCACGTAAATCATTCCTAAATGCCTTAAACTTTGCGGAGGCGGTTGATTATTTAGGGGGCAATACACTCATCTCAAATGTGGCTGATAAAATGAATATGTCAGCAAAAGGGGGAAGTTTTCAGGCATTAGCTGGGGCTACTCTTAAACATGCATTAATCGAAAAACAGAAGGAGTACCTTAAAATAACGAACCTTTTTAAGGAAATAAAACTTGCATATAATGAAGAAGAAAAACTTCAAGCATTAAGGACATCCTTTCTCACACCGCCCGTTTATTCTAAGATTTACGAAAAATTCAAGAATAAAGAATTTCCAACCCAAATGCTCGATAAAATATTAATAAGAGAGCTAAACGTTCAGGAAGACATCGCATCTAGGGTAGCAAATTACTTCATCAAGGGAGCCACTTACTGTGCTTTGTTAATTAATAATCGTTTGGTTGAAATTAATTCCGTTGAGAATAATGAAGTTTCTGATGAAAAGGAAGTAGTAGAATCTCCTGTTATTACAGTAGCTAAAAGTGCTGGGCCATTTTATGGCGGAGGAGAGTTCATTCAATCCCAAAGTTTTCCAAATGATTCGAAATCTTTTATCGTTCATATCTATGGCCATGGAATCGACTCTAAACTAGTCGTAAATGACGATGATGATTTAATTATTGTTGAAGCGACATTGAATAAACTAAGAAAAAAATTAAGAGAAAAAAAAGAGGGAGAAATATCTCAATCATGAACGAGGAAATAATAAGCTTCCAAAACTTATTATTGTGATTGAAAGAGTATTTGTTGGAGTTCCAAACTCCAAGCTTCTCCCATTTCAAAGATAATATATAATTTCTTGAATAGAATTCCTGAACGTACAAGAGTGCGACGCAACAGAAGCTTAATAGTAGCAATGCAGTTTAGTACATAATCCTCTTAATGATCATTCAGCGGCAATCCTCTTTTCTGAAACTCGATCCAATTGAGGTACTCAGGCGCAACACGATGCTCTTCCATAGTAATACAATTATCAACCGGGCAAAGGAGGCCCCTATCTCCTTCTCTTTCCCCGAAGGGAAAAGAGCGGTGCTTCATTACAATGCCAAACTATTTGTTCTTCCACTTCAATAATAGTACATATCCAAACAAGTAAAGTCTGCTGTTTCTAAGTTCCCCCTTCGGGGGACAGGGGGCCTAGTGGTCGTTCAATGGAAGTCCTCTTTTCTGAAACTCTATCCAATTGAGGTACTCAGGAGCAACACGATGCTCTTCCATAGTAATACAATTATCAACCGGGCAAAGAAGCATGCAGAGATTGCAGCCAACACATTCATCTTCTTTTACGGTGTACGTATTGTAAGGTTTACCATATTCAAGACTGATAGATTGATGTGCAGCATCTTCACAGGCAATATAACAAAGCCCGCAATGAATACATTTATCCTGGTTGATCTTTGCAATATGATGATAGTTGATATCAAGATCTTCCCAATGCGTAAGTGTAGGAACACTTTTTCCAATAAAGTCATCCAGCGTTTTAAATCCTTTTTCATCCATCCAGTTATTAAGCCCTTCACAGAGATCATCAATGATCCTGAATCCATGTTTCATGACAGCCGTACACACCTGCACATTGCTTGCACCAAGCAACATAAACTCAACCGCATCTTTCCATGTACTAACGCCGCCAATACCGGAGATGGGAACTTTATTCGTCACCTCATCCTGCGCAATAGTGGTGAGAAACTTTAATGCAATCGGCTTGACCGCCGGTCCGCAATAACCACCAAACACAGACTTACCTGCCACATAAGGATTGGGCACCAATGTATCAAGGTCAATACCCGTGACCGATTGAATGGTATTGATAAGCGACAAACCATTTGAACCGGCTTTCACCACCGAACGTCCTGTTGGCACCACTGAATGTACATTGGGAGTAAGTTTTGTAATAACAGGAATGGTTGCTGCTTCCATCACCCACTCCACCACCATGCAGGCAATTTCAGGATCCTGTCCTACGGTGGCTCCCATGCCTCGTTCCGTCATTCCATGCGGGCAACCAAAATTCAATTCTATTCCATGTGCACCGGTGTCTTCTGTTTTTTTAATTAATTCCGCCCAACTCTTTTTATCATTATCGGCCATCAATGAAACGATCATCGCCCTGTCAGGATATTCTTTTACGATCTCACTGATCTCTTTTAAGTTCAGATCAAGCGGACGATCGCTGATGAGCTCAATATTATTCAGTCCCATCACTTTTTCGCCATTGAAATCAACAGCGGAATATCTTGATGATACATTTTTTATTTGTGAGCCGAGTGTCTTCCACACTACACCACCCCAGCCGGCATCGAGTGCCCGCTTTACATTGTATTTTTTATCGGTGGGAGGAGCACTGGCGAGCCAGTAGGGGTTGGGAGATTTAATGCCGAGGAAATTGCTTGTTATATCAGCCATAGAATAAGTTTATAGTTTGTAGTCTATAGTTTTTAGTTTATGAGCCGGGCTGTTGGATTATTATTGAGCTTTTGTTGCGTCGCACTCTTGTACGTTCTGTTCTCTGTTCATCAGGCCCCATCCTCCACCTCCTTCCCCGAAAGGGAAGGAGCGGTGCTATGTATCTTTAATCATCTTTTTGTTCTACCACTTCAGCTTTATCTTTTTATTCAGCATTATCGAAATCTCGATAGATAAAAAAATTTCAATAAGCAAGGGCTGTGAGTTGATGGCCTTCCCCTTCGGGGAAGGTCGGGATGGGGCCTTACGTCATGCCGAGATATTTTAATATTGCTACAGCACCAAGCTTGCCATCCTCAACTGCATCTACAACTTCTTTACCACCGTTCACTGCATCACCACCAGCAAAAACTCCTTTAATATTTGTAGAACAATTCTCATTGATCACAATCTTTCCATTCTTATTATCCAACTTATTTTTCTTAATTAATTTTTCAAACGGCACTTGTCCCGCTGCTTTGATCACCATATCAACATCCAGCTTAAAAGTTTCGCCTGTATCAACAGGCGTACGCCGACCGCTTGCATCAGGCTCACCTAATTTCATTTTACTGCAAACAAGTTGTTTTACTTTTCCCCAGGAACCTTTTACTTTAACTGGTGCCGCGAGCCAGATGATATTGCAGCCATCCTGTTTGGCAATATTCAATTCAAATTCGGTACAAGGCATTTCATCCTGTGTTCTCCGATAAATAAGTGTTACTTCTTTTGCTCCCAATCTTTTTGATTGTGTTGCAGCATCGATCGCTGTCATGCCCATTCCTATCACAGCCACTTTATCTCCAACCGGTACAGTTGAATAACCTTTATCTCTGATATCATAAATGAATTGAATTGCATCAACCACTCCTTCCAGTTTTTCTCCCGGAATATCCAATTGTCTTGCCACACCAACCCCGATGCCGAGGTAAACAGCATCAAAATCTTTTTTCAATTGAGAAAGTGTAATGTCTTTTCCTAATTCCTGGTTGTATTTAATTTCAATACCACCGATGGCAGTT
>VBAS01000002.1 GCA_005882975.1 Bacteroidota bacterium
ACTTCAGTACCACCGCCCATTTGTCCAAGACCGCCTCCAAATTGATTTCTGCCTGTCACCTGTGATGGCACATACCAAACTCCATTATCTTGTAATCCGCCATACACATTATAGGGCTTTGCATTGTCTGTTGCAATATTATAAAATTGTCCAACTGGCGGTGTATTTGCTTTGAACCAAACCTCACCATCGTCATAAGTAATGTTCACACCACCATCATTACCATTAATAAGATGAGAATCTTTTTTAGGATCCACCCACAATGCATGATGATCTGAATGCACATTATTTTTATCTATGTTCTTCCAGGTTTTTCCTCCATCAATGGATTCCATTGGATTTAACCCAAGTATATAGACCTTGTTTTCATTATAGGGCGACACATAAATTTTGGCAAAATAATAACCGTAGCTAAAGAATATTCCTATTTCTTTCTCATTTATTTTTTTCCATTTTTCTCCTCCATCATCACTGCGATAAATCTCACAGCCAATAGGATTTGATTCAAAACCTGTATTCACATTTAAATAATCATAAAGCACTGTAGGCTTATATTTATCCGTTGCTACTCCTTCTTTCAGCATTGCTGAATTATACTTTGGAGTCATTCTGTTCCTGGTTAAAAATGAATCAAGCTTTTTATTATTCAGTTGTGCAAACTGTTCTTTTGTCAAATCCTTAAAATCGTCAGTACGGAAAGTTGTGCTGTCTTTTTTTGTTGTATCAGGTTTGTTATTCTGGTTATCCAGAACAGCATAAACTATTTGTGGATTTTTTGGATAAACGCAAACGCCGATCCTTCCCAACTTATCGCCGGTTGGAAAACCAGAACCTGCACCGCTGATCAATTTCCATGTATCTCCGCCATCAGTACTTTTATAAATACCACTTGTTTTTCCTGCTTCTTCAAAATTCCAGGCACTTCTTGTTTTATACCAGGTAGCGGCATAAAGTTCATTTGGATTTTGTGGATTAAGATCCATTTCAACTGCACCAGCATTGTCATCAACATATAAAGTATGCTTCCATGTTTTGCCGCCATCGGTGGTTTTGTAAACACCCCTTTCTTTATTTGGAGAATATAAGTGGCCAAGTACTGCTACCCAGGCTATGTTATTGTCTGTCGGATGCAATTGAATTTTTCCGATATGTTGTGAATCGGGTAAGCCAAGATATTCCCATGTTTTACCGCCATCACTGCTTTTATACACGCCGATCCCTGCATACGATGAACGGCTGCTATTTACCTCACCAGTTCCGATCCAGATCGTATTTGTTTTCCAGTTAACTGCTATATCACCAATGGTAAGTATATCTTCAGAGTCAAAAACTGATTTGAAGGAGAGACCATTATTTTTTGTATACCACAAACCTCCGGATGCGTAGGCAACATAAAATTCAGTGGGATCATCTGGATTTGCTTCTATATCGTCAACTCGTCCGCTCATAGTTACGGGTCCGATATTGCGAAAACCTATATCATTCAGAACGGACCTTTTTTCAAGCTCTTTTCTTTGTTGAACTGCCTTCATTCTGTCTTCTGCAGAAGTAGCGGCTACCTGTGCAATTGTAATAGTGTGATAACTTACGAAAAGGCTAATAAAAAGCAGTGATTTAGCATAAAGTGTAGTGTGCTTAAATTTTAACAGGGTAAACATAAATCCAGTCATTTTTCGTTATTAATTTTGGTAGTGAATGATCCCATTAAGGAATTTCCAAACTTACTAAACAATGCGTTATATCCTATTTATTATTCTATTGATTTCCATCAACAGTTATTCGCAGTGCAAAACGTTTATGATCGGTGTAAAAGGCGATACGCTGAATTGTGTGGATATGAAAGGAATGAAACAAGGCCGTTGGGTAAATGAATTGCCTCCGCTTCGGGGCGAGAAGGGTTATGAAGAGCAAGGCGTTTATATCAATGATAAAAAAGAAGGGCAGTGGCAGCAGTTTACATTAGATGGTGATCTGCTTGCAATAGAAAATTATCGTTGGGGAAATAAGAATGGACGATCCATGTATTATAACCCATTTGGCCAGCCATTACGTGAAGAAAGCTGGAAAGCGGTGAATCCCGACAATCCTTATGACACTGTTGATATTTATAGCCTGAATGATCCAACTAAAGTTGTTAGAAGAGAGGTAATGAAATTAAATGGTCACACACTTCGACATGGAACCTGGAAATTTTTTGATCCTGATTTTGGAACTGTTGTTAAAACAGAACAATATAAACTTGACAAGTTAATTGTAGCAGGTGCTGTAGAAGATGAATTACTTCCCATTGATATAAGTACTGGTTCAACTACAAAATCAAAATCTGATACTACCGGAAAAAAGACAACCGCAAAGCCACAAGCTGTTCTTGATTACGAAAAAAAGAATGCAGGTAAAAAGAAAGTGAAGACAAGAGATGGACAAACTGGTTATTAACTATAAAGACTTTTATTAATAAGAAAGCCATTTCAATCGAAATGGCTTTCTTGTACAATATAAAAAGATGAAAGATCAATCTAAGTTCCAATATTAGGGATAGGGACTAAAACGCTTTCTTTTTTTCTTCCGCTTTCTGCATCGGGTTATTTGGCTGCGGTTGGTTACGTCCGCCTTGTTGTGCTGCTTTAAACACCTGGAACTTTGTTTGTACAATTTCTTTTGGCCATGTGTTATTGCTTTCATCTATGTCTGCTGTTTCTCTCATCGGGTCAAGTTTTACTTCAGCTACTTCTTTATCTTTTACAAAAACTTTTGTTACTCCTTTTTCATTCTTGCGCCATACCTGTGCAGGGATCTTTTCATATTCTTTTGTTCCGTCTTTATAGGTCCATTCAAGAATGATCGGCATTACTAAACCTCCTTTGTTTGTAAAACTAATTTCATAGAAATTCTTACTCGCAATTTTTGCTTTTGTTTCATCATCCATTGGTGGCGTACCGGTTTTTGTTTCAAGACCATAGGAAGTTGTATCATATTTTTCCATTCCTCTTGAATATCTCCAGTAAAAATCACGAAGTGAAGTATCAACATCCGTTTGAAAAGATATGTTTTGATCTTCGCGGTTTCTCACTTTTGAAATATCATCAAACTTCGGCGTTCTTGGCTGATCAAGCTTCCTGTATATAACGGTGTCTTTCTGATTGCCTCCCTGTACAAATTCCGGTTTAAAATATTTTACTGAATCAATTGAAATATCAGTAGCATCAGTGCCATAGAACCATCCTCGCCAGAACCAATCAAGATCTTCACCACTTGCATCTTCCATGCTGCGGAAAAAATCTGCCGGTGTTGGATGTTTAAAAGCCCAGCGTCTTGCATATTCTTTAAATGCATAATCAAACAATTCACGTCCCATGATCGTCTCTCTTAACACATGCAGAGCCGTTGCTGTTTTTATATACTGGTTTGTAAAAAACTGGTTGATGTTTTCTGAATTCGTCATAATCGGTTCTAACTGATCTTTAGGGAGTTTCATATAATCTGCCGTGGTATATGCTTTACCCCATGCAGGATATTTATTATCCCAAAGTTCTTCCGCTACGGTTTGTACAAAAGTATTTAGCCCTTCATCAAGCCATGTCCATTGACGTTCGTCGCTGTTAATGATCATGGGGAAAAAGTTATGTCCTACTTCATGAATTGTAACTGTAATACAATTGTTTTTGGCTCCTTCTGTATTGGTTGTGCACGGCCCGGGTTAAAACAGATCATCGGGTATTCCATTCCATTAGCTGCTTCAACACCCTGTGCTACCGGGTAAGGATAAGGGATAGAAAATTTAGAATAAGTTTTTATTGCATGGGCAACGGCTTTTGTTGAATAACGACGATAAATAGGATAAGCTTCTTTTCCATAATAACTCATGCACATTACTCGTCTGCCTTCAATTGTTATTGGCATTGCATCCCAAACAAATTTCGGGCTGCTGCCCCAGGCAAAATCGCGGACATTGTCTGCTTTAAAAATATAAGTCTTCTTTTTTTCGGTATTATTTTTTTCACTTGCCTTTGCATCATCCAGTGTAACTATTTCCATTACATCTTTTCCTGTTTGTGCTTTTTGCCAACGAGTTAATTGTGCAGGCGATAAAACCTGGGCATAATTTTGACATTCACCCGTAGCACCAACCACATGATCAGCAGGTACTGTCATTTGAACTTTAAAGTTTCCAAATGTTAAAGCAAATTCTCCACGACCAGTGAACTGATGATTTTGCCATCCCTGGAAATCACTGTACACACAAAGACGCGGATACCATTGTGTCATTGTAAAAATATAATTGCCATTGTCAGGAAAATATTCATATCCACCGCGGCCGCCTTGTACCATGCGATCAGAAATATGATAGTTCCAATCGATCTTCATTGTTACTTTCTGACCAGGCTTCAATGGAGTTGCCAGATCAACTCTCATCATTGTTTTATTGATAAGATATTTTATTGATGTCCCCACTGCATCTGTTAGTTTTACGATATTTATTCCAAATTCATTTGGCTTTAATGATTCAACCATACCTTCTGTTTCCTCAGCACTGATCTTTTTTGGCATACTACTCTCTTCTTTATAGCCAGCATTATTTTTTGAGCTATGTTCATTTTCGTCTAACTGAAACCATAAATAAGGAAGCACATCAGGAGAATTATTATAATAAGTGATTGTTTCGCTGCCGCTGAGCATCAATTTTTTTTCATCCAGTTCGCATTTAATATCATAGTCACACCGTTGCTGCCAGTACTTTGGTCCCGGCGCACCGCTTGCGGTCCTGTATTCATTACCTGTCGGTAAAATATTTCCAAGTTGTTCAAATTTATTTCCATGATTGGATGCCGCATTGTTTTTTATATCCTGGGCAGAAAGAAAGCTGATTGCAATTAGCTGTAAGCAACAAACTGAGAATATTTTTTTCATGTAATTAGTTTTAGCCGAACTAAAATTAACTGATTAACCTGTTCAAATACTTACCGGCAATAAAAAACCCAGGCCTCTCCCTCTAACTCCCTCTCCGTTTGGAGAGGGAGCGGTCCTTCAAATCATTAATCGGCTATTTGTTCTACCACATGAACTACCAATCTTTATTCTGCATAAAAAAACCGCCTACTTTTTGTGAGCGGTTTTAAAACTGTTTCGAAATCCAGGTTGGTGTGTTAGCATCCTCCCCTTCGGGGGAGTTAGAGGGGCCGGGCCCTTAGAATGCTTTCTTCTTCTCAGCCGAATTTTGCATCGGGTTCTTTGTACCAGCAGGCGCAAATTGGTTACCTGTTTGCTTAAACACGGTGAACTTTGACGGCTCAGTAATATTATTTGGCCATTTGTTGTTGGACTCGTCAATATCCGCTGTCTCTCTCATCGGGTCAAGCTTTATACCTGTTACTTGTTTATCTTTTATAAATACTTTGGTGATTCCCTTTTCATTTTTTCTCCATATCTGCGCAGGTATCTTTTCCACTTCTTTCGTTCCGTCAGCATAGGTCCATTCTATAATGATCGGCATGACAAGTCCGCCTTTGTTTGAGAACTTCAACTCATAAAAATGTTTGTTCTGCAATTTTTCTTTTGTTGCATCATCAAGCGGCGGGTTACCAGTTGTGCTGTTAATAGTGTACGCTGCCGAATCATAAGGCTCCAATCCTCTTGCATATTTCCAATAGAAATCACGAAGTGAGGTATCTGCATCTGTTTGGAAAGTGATGTTCTTATCTTCTTTGTTGCGGATCTTTGAAACATCTTCAAATGCATTTACCAATGGCTTTTGAATTTTTCTTGACAATACAGTGTCCTTAACAGGTGTCGATGCAAAATCAGGTTTGAAATATTTAACTGTGTCTAAAGAAATATCGCAAGCATCAGTACCATAGAACCAACCTCTCCAGAACCAATCAAGATCTTCGCCGCTTGCATCTTCCATTGTACGGAAAAGATCAGCAGGCTCAGGATGTTTGAATGCCCAGAATGCCCAACGTCTTGCATATTCTTTAAATGCATAATCAAACAACTCACGACCCATAATTGTCTCACGAAGAATATTCATACCTGTTGCAGGTTTTGAATAAGCATTTGGGCCAAAGCCAATAATGTTTTCTGAATTACTCATGATCGGCTCTAATTGATCTTTTGGCAATTTCATGTAATCAGTAATTGTATAAGCCGGTCCACGATTTACTGGAAATTTATTATCCCATAATTCTTCAGTCAGGTATTCACAAAATGTATTTAGTCCTTCATCCATCCAGCTCCATTGACGTTCGTCACTGTTGATGATCATTGGGAAAAAGTTGTGACCAACTTCATGAATTACAACACCCAGCATTCCGTTCTTTGTCCCTTCGCTGTAAGTACCGTCTTTTTCTGTACGTCCAAAATTGAAACAGATCATTGGGTATTCCATACCATTACTTGCTTCCACACTTTGTGCAACAGGATAGGGGTAGGGTATAGTGAATTTGGAATATGTTTTAATTGTATGTGCAACTGCTTTTGTTGAGAACTTACGGTACAAACCATAAGCTTCTTTACCATAATAACTCATGGCCATTACTTTCTTCCCTTCAACATAAGCTGGCATAGCATCCCAAACAAATTTTGGACTGCTGCCCCATGCAAAGTCACGAACGTTGTCTGCTTTAAATATCCATGTTTTCTTTTTATCAGTGTTATTGTTCTCGCTTGCTTTTGCTTCATCAAGTGTTACCACTTCCACAACATCTTTAGCTGTCTGTGCTTTTTGCCAGCGGGCCATTTGCGCAGGTGTTAATACCTGTGCATAGTTTTGACATTCGCCTGTAGCGCCAATGATATGATCAGCAGGTACTGTCATTTGTACTTTGAAATTTCCAAAAGTCAAAGCAAATTCACCACGACCCGTGAACTGGTGATTTTGCCAACCTTGGAAATCGCTATACACACAAAGACGCGGATACCATTGTGTCATTGTGAACAGGTAATTATTATTATCAGGAAAAAGCTCATAGCCACCACGGCCACCTTGTTTCTGACGATCAGAAATATTATAGTGCCAGTCGATAGTGAATACAAATTTTTGTCCTGGCTTCAATACTGTTGGCAGTTCCACTCTCATCATTGTTTTATTAACCGTATACTTTAATGCTTTACCAGTAGCATCAACCATCTTTGTGATCTTGTCACCAAAATCATTCGGAGCAGATGCATTGATAGTTCTTTCAAGGTTTGCAGAGTTTGCTCTTGGTGCCATTGTACTTGCATCCTGGTAGTTTGCATTATCTGATGAGCTGTGTTGGTTCTCATCCAACTGCAGCCACAGGTAGGTAAGCTGGTTAGGAGAATTGTTGTAGTAAGTTATAACCTCGCTACCAGTAAGCTTCAGATTTTTTTCATCAAGCTCACATTTGATATCATAGTCACAACGCTGCTGCCAGTATTTTGGACCTGGCGCACCGCTGGCAGTGCGATATTCATTTGGCGTTGGCAATATTGTGCCCAACTGCTCAAACTTATTCCCATGATTACTATTGGGATTGTTTTGTGTGTTTTGTGCAATAAGAAAACTGCAGGCTATTAACTGCAGGCTGCACACGATCAGAAATTTTTTCATGTGATGTTTTTTGTTTTTTATGTTTACAGAGTTTAGTAATTCTATTTAATCTCGCCTCAGGCGAGATTGCGTCGCACTCTTGTACGTTCGGTAATTCTATTCAACTTTTTTCCACCCCCATTTATATCTTTCATCTATTTTTAAATCCGGCCCCCGCCAGCGGGGGATAAATTGACCTTTCTTTTATTTGGAATGCAATACGAAGAACTATCGACTAACGACTATTGACTGCTTACTCACCATTCACCATGGTATCCTTTCCAGCGCCATTTTCAGTGCCAACCCAAAAACTCCGGCGGACGCAAATATCACCCAATCCCTTCTATTTACTTTAAACAACATTATAAGAATTGTTGAAAATAAAAGGATGCTCAGCACAACAGCAATTTGTCCAACTTCCAACCCGATATTAAATCCAAACAAACCCCAACCAATCGATTGATCTGAGGCAAGCATAAAGCGAATGCTGTTTGCAAAACCCATTCCATGGACCAATCCAAAGAACAAAGCCAGGAAATAATTTATACGTACAGATCTTGGCGTAAAACTTTTTTGAAAAAGGTTAATAATGGCTGTAAAAACAATGGTGCAGGGTATTAAAAATTCTACCCATTTTGCTGAGAACCTGATGATGTCAAAAACGCTTAATGCCAGTGTAATGCTGTGGCCAATGGTGAAAGCCGTTACTAAGATCAATACCTGCTTCCAGTCTTGTAGTAAATAAATAGCTGCCAGTGCCAAAATAAAAAGCTGGTGGTCCAACGCTCCGACGCTAATTATATGTTCCCAACCGAGTTTGAAATAAAAACCGAAATCGCTCATAAATATTTGAAAGCTTTCTTCGAACCCTTGTCCTATTTTTAACGTCTTAAATCAACAGGGCGTGAAAATAAGGCGGACTTTTGTAAACAAAAAAACTATTGTTTTAATGGCTTCATCATTCTATAAATGGCTACTCATTCCGTTGATGGGAATTGTATTGTCATCTGCAAGTCCGGCCAAGGCCCATCCTTTTCATGTAAGTGTAGTGGAAATCAATCATAATGCTACTGACAAGACACTTGAAATCAGCTGCAAAATATTTACCGATGATTTTGAAAAAGTGCTGGCACAGAATTATAAGTTAAAGGTTGATCTTACCAATCCGCCGGATAGGAAAGCTATGGATTCGGTGGTAAAAAAATATATCTTATCTCACTTTGCCGTTTCTGTTGATGGAAAACCCGGAACTCTTTCTTACCTCGGTTTTGAAAAGGAAGCCGAAGCGGTATATAGTTATGTGCAGGTTGATAACGTTCCATCAGTAAAAAAAGTTGAATTTACCGATAAGCTGATGCAGGATATGTTTACCGACCAGGTAAATATTGTACATGTAATTGTAAAGGGTGAGAGAAAAAGTACAAAGCTCGACTATCCAACCACCGTAGCAACTGTAGAGTTTTGAATTTACGATTCCATAGAGTCAAAGATTTCTTTTTAGTTTTACGCAAATGACCAGGATCTTTTTATTTTTTCTCTGCTTTTTGTTTTTACAAAACTCTTTTTCTCAACAATTTTATATAAGGGGCCGGGTACTGGATATTGATACGCAACTTCCATTAAAAGGTGCAAGTGTTTATATTAATAACACTACTAAAGGATCGACTACCAATGACAATGGAGATTTTGAATTAGGTCCCTTGCAACCGGGACGCTATGAAATAGTGGCATCTTTTGTGGGGTATGATCCGTTACTTTATTCAGCTGAAATAAAAAGCTCAAATCTACGCATCAGCTTCAAGGTTGAAAAGAAAGAAGAAGTATTGCGTGAAGTACTTGTTCTTAGCAGTGAATTAAGAAAACATTATCTGGAAATTTTTAAAAAGTATGTTATCGGCCAGACCATAGCAGCCGATCGCTGTCAAATAAAAAATATTGAAGAAGTCCAATTTGCTTCCGGAGAAACCAAGGATGAAATAGTGGCATATACAGAAAAGGCGTTAGTGATCGAGAACCCTGAACTTGGTTACACCATTCATTTTGACCTGCTCGAATTTTATTATAACAAAGCTACTAATGGTGCCTATTTTTTTGGCTATACCCGTTTTGTTGATTGGGGAAAAGATGAAAAAACAAAAAAGAAATGGATCCGCAAACGCCGAGAGGCTTATGAAGGCAGTACGGTACATTTTTTTCGGAGTTTAGTAAATAAGCAATTGGCAAAAGAAGGATTTACAGTTTACCAGCTTATTAATATGCCAGAAAGAAAAGAAAGAGTTGGTATGACCATTACAATAGAAAAAAGCAGCGAGAAAATGCAAATGGCGAGCAAGGCAATAGAAGACAGTATGATCCGCATCTATCCTGATTCTGTATATCGCATTTATGAATTAAGGGTAAACGATGGTTGGCGAATCATGTATTCAAAGAATACAGATCTGAAAACAGAGATGATGAGAAAAAGTTTTATAAGCGGACAACCATCAACTGGTACCGTTTCAGGATTGCGATTGCGTGAAGAACCTGTCTTAGTAAATGCAAGAGGAATAATTCTTACACCAATACGGCTTTTTTATGATGGCATCTGGGGTTATGAACGACTCGCAAATATGCTGCCGGAGGATTATGAGGTGGAATGATCTAAAGGATTCTCATCTAACAACTAGCGCTTACCGAGTGAGATTTAGTAAATAATTCGCTATTTCTTGTGTTTCGTTATTTGAAAAAGTAGATTTGAAATATTTAACGTAACCAAGAAGTTCATTAACAGTTAAGATTTTTACATATTGAAACTCTTCGTTTGGTTTTGAATTTGTCAATATGATAAGATTTCTTATTGGGATTTTCCTCTTTCCCCAATGATGTTGACTAAGATTTAACCTATAGTTTGCTATTTCTGCGTTTAGTATTTTGAATAGAACAAAACTTGTTCTTTTTATTTGTTGAACAGGAGATCGTAAGCTCAAATTATTCAGTGATTTTTCACTCCAATTTTTTGTTTCGATAAGAAAAACACCTGAGGGAGTAACGAGGATATGATCAATTTGAACTGATTTTATATAATCATTTTCTTGTCGATTATAAATAGGAGTAGGAAAGGAAAGAGAAAAGTCATTTATTAAAAAACATTCGTCTGATAAATGTTCCAATTCCTTTACCACTTTCTGTTCACCCAATGCTCCGTAAATGTAATTATTTACTTCCTCAATTATTCTTTTTTTTCTTTCTAGTTCTTTTAGTGGAACTAAACAGCTTTCATTTACTGCGTCTGAAAAGTTCGAAACAATATATTGATATCGATTATTTTTCTCTGTGTGTACTTCAATCAATTTTCGGAGTGAATAAGTGACGTGGGAATCAAAGTTGAGCTCTTTATGTTTGATTTTCCTCTTATAATACCACTCTTTTAAGTATTTGGTTATTTTTTGAATAAAATTTGTTGGAGTTATTGAGTTGTTCAATTTCTGTTTTAAATCCTCAATTTCCTTGCGTAGCGTACTTTCAAAGTT
>VBAS01000460.1:0-1609 GCA_005882975.1 Bacteroidota bacterium
CTCAGTAGGAAAAATATTCGGAACTTTTTGAAACAGGATTATGGGCCGGGATTTTATAAATTGAAACGTCCGGCTCATTTTTTTCTTTGGGGTGCTGAATATTTACCAGGCCTTTCAGGCCGGCGTAATTTCTCGCTGAACTATGCAAATAATCCTGCGGCGATGCAACGATCTTATTTCTTACGGGATTGTTGTGTATTTGTTTTAGATGCTCATTGATGTTCTCTCTTTCCTCAGCGTTAACCCGTACAGGATGGTCTGAGTTTTCCCAGACGTCTAATTTATCAAATAAGGCTGCTTCCCTGATCTTTTTCATTATCCATGTGCGCCTGATGTCGGAATCGGCATTAAGATCTTCAAGGATGATCTTTGCAGTGAAGGCTTTAAAATCGCTTATAAGGGCTGAAAGGTCAAAACCATCCCTTGGCTGTACGATCAAATGCAGGTGATTGGTCATTAAACACCACCCATATACGCTGAGTCCCTTCTTTTCGATAAAATAATTCAAGGACTCTACAATGATCTGCTTAAAAAAAGGCCGGATAAAGAGGTCAACCCGGTCAATGGTATTTAATGTTACTAAGTAACAGTCCCGCGGCTCTGCAATAGGATATTTTTGACTCATACAAACAGGTTTATATTTCACAATGTCTACAGCACAAGGGCACCTGAACTCTTTTATAATAGCAAATGCCGTTCCGAATAATTTATGACGGCATTCAATTTGTGATAAGTGCATATGTTTATTTTTTAAACCATCCTCTTGCATGAAAAGAAAATGGATAAAGTATACTGTAAGGACCATTATAGCTGTAATTATTGCCTGGATGTTGTTCCTGGGGATCGCTTTCTTTTACATAAAAACCCACAAGCAAAAACTTATTACCGCTATTAAGAATAGGGGAAATAGAATTTTCAGGGTTGACAGTTGATTTCTTCCAAAATTTTCCAAACATTTCGATCGATCTCACGAACCTCAGTTTGCACGATTCTTTGTTTTCTTCTCACGGGAAGGAACTACTACACATGCAACATATATATGTAGGTTTTGGATTATTTAGCTTATTCTCCAGCACCAAAAGCCTGAAATATATCAAACTCTCCAATGGCTCCATTTATCTTTTTGCCGATACTGCTGGTAATAAGAACTGGCATATTCTAAAATCTCAACCCGGAAATAAAAAGCCCTTCAACCTTGAAAAAATAACCTTTAAAAATGTAAATGTCATCTTTCAGGATAAAGGCAAGTTTAAATATTTCAATATGTGGTTTGAGAAAATGAAATGCAGCATTTCTTCAACCGGCGATAATACCAGGTTTGAAGTGAATAACAGGTCCATATTGAAATTTTTCGCATTTAACACCAGGGTGGGCAGTTATCTTACCGGCAAAAAATTGACCGCAAAATGGGAATTCTTTTATGACAAGGCCCTCAAAAAGATATCACTGCGCAATCAGGTGGCAAAGATCAATGGACAGCAGTACCGGTTAACCGGCAATTTTTTCCTGGGTGATGATCCTCATTTTGACCTTGGCATAGAGACATCAAATCTTCCGCTTAAAGAAGCTGCCTCCATTTTTCCCGATAAAACCAAAATGAAGATCGACC
>VBAS01000460.1:1633-3150 GCA_005882975.1 Bacteroidota bacterium
CTTTAAAGTCAGTAAAGGCTTCCTTATCGGGCGCCATGAAATATTTAAGTTTTCCTCTCGCCCAGGTTCATTTTTCTATTGTGGATGCTACCTTAAGTATTTCGCCGGCAAGTTTTGATCATTGCAGCTTTAATGGTTCTTTTAGTAATGAAATTGATTCGACAAAACCGCGGGATGATTTCAATTCCGCCATCCAGTTTACCGATGTAAAAGGAGAATGGGAAAAAAATAAATTCGATGGGAAATATATTTCATTTTACAATCTTATCCATCCTTATCTGAAATGTAATATTCATTTTGTATTTCAACTTGCTCAGTTAGAAAAAGCGATCGCAAGTCGTCGCCTTGATTTCAATAGCGGAGGAGGGGACGCAACTATTGTTTATGCCGGCCCGGTAGCCGGGAGCGATACGATCTATGACCTTAATGGAAAGATAACTCTTCAAAATGCAGATATCACCTATAATCCCCGTAATCTTAATTTTAAAAAAACGGATGTTGTATTATATTTTGAAAAAGGGGATATGATCGTCGAAAAAATGAATACTTCGATCAATGATAACGATGTAAAAATAAGCGGAAGAGTAAATGATTTTTTGAATTTCTTTAATACTGATTCTTCAAAGGCTGCGTTTGACTGGACAATATATTCCCCGCGACTCGATGTCAGGAAACTAAGATCTTCATTACACAGGAATTCTTCGTTAAAAAAGAAAACTCCGTATTCCTTTTTTAAACGGCTAAATAATAAGATTGACAGATTGTTTGATGACTGCAATGCTTACCTGACCCTGCAGGCAGATAAATTAATTTATAAAAATTTTTCGGCGACAAAAGTAAAAGGCAAACTCACACTGACAAATGAAGTAATAAAACTTGATAATTTTTCGCTCATTCATGCCGGGGGAACAATTTCCGTAAATGCTTCTTCAAAAGACAACGGCAGGAACAGTGACATAAAACTTCAGTCGAAATTGCAGAATGTAAATGTACAGGAGCTATTCAGTGCATTTAGCAATTTTGGAATGCAATCGCTGACCTCAAAAAACATCAGTGGCAATTTTTCCGCCGAAATAAATTTAGTTTCTATGCTTGATGCGAATAATGATTTGTATAAACCAGCTAACAAAGGATATATTGATTTTTCTTTAAAGAACGGCCGGCTGGTTAATTTTCAACCCCTGATGGATATTGATAACAACTTTCTTCAAAAAAGAAATTTAAGCGATATTAGCTTTGGGGAGCTGAAAGACAGGTTAGATATAAACGGGAATGACATTTATGTGCATCGAATGGAAATTAGTTCTACGGCGGTAAATATGTACGTGGAAGGAACATATAGTTTTGCCAACAATACTGATCTTTCCATCCAGGTTCCTTTGCATGGTCAGAAAAAGGATCAGGATGAGGCTCCGAAGAACAAAGGAACAAGTGCCAAAACAGGCATGAGTGTATTTCTGCGGGCAAAAGATGATAAGGACGGGAAGCTAAAGTTTAGTTACGATCTCTTGGGTAGA
>VBAS01000003.1 GCA_005882975.1 Bacteroidota bacterium
AGTCCTGAAGTTCTGTGTGGCACAAGATAATTCAAAGTTGTTTCACCGGGAATATCGACCCATGTTCTTCCTGAATCGACACTACTCTGCCACTGGTATACAGGATTAACAAATCCGGGAGTATAATTTCCATTCAACATCCAAACATCTGTATAATCAGAACAAACGTCAACAGGACCAGCGTTTCCATTAATTGTTGCGCTTATTAAAGAAGGGCTACAAGGTCGTAGTACAACATCATCAATTGCAAAAGCAGCACCACAGCCGAATGGTGGATTAATTGTAATTAAAACAACAACATCTGATACACTTGCAGGTGTAGTTATTGAAAGACCATAATATTTCCATTGACTTTCAATTACTATAGGCAGGTTTCCTGTGCTATCCTCTGCGAGTATAGTTCCAGAAAGTGTTTTGAGCGTATACTTCACATTAGGCAATACAGCACTTCCGCCGCAGGCAAAACTTGTCATTACAGGTGTTACCCACATTCCAAACTGGTAAACAGTATTACTGCATAAATTCCTTGCAGTATCTGTATAGACAATACCGGGTGTACTTTCCCCATTTACCAGCATATAATTTCCTTCTGAGTCTCCAATTGTATGATCACCGACCATTTGTACCCAAGATCGCGGTCCGCAACCAAAAAGAAATCCGCTAAGCGTATATGTGCCTTTTGAATTTGGACAACCACCAACAAATTGGTACGAAGTGTTGTTAGGTGAAAGATGATAACCTTTTGTACCGAAAGTTTGATTTATTACAGGATCACCAAGGCTGGTGCAGGTTTGTGCGTTTGCTTTAAGAGTTAAAAGAAAAAACGAAAAAATATTTATAACCCAAATAAAGAATTTAAAAAAAAATGGAATGAACAGGCTCTTATTATAAATACCGAATTTAGTTTCGTAAGGCCGTAATCCTTTCATTATTTGGACTAATAATTGGGCTGTTGAATTAGAAAGCAATCGGCAAAAACTCAGAGTAGTTTATTCTACTGAATGTTCCTGCAATTTTGACACACAAATTAAGAATAAATAGCATGGGAATAAAATATTCCTCAATAACACTACTTATTGAAACAGTGTCTTATTATAACAAGTGTTAGAATTTTTTACCTTCTCATTACTGCTGCACATCCATCATTGGCACGGTAGGCGCCGTCTTCGAAACCTTTTCTTTATTATTTAATTTTAGATTGTGCAATTCGAAAACTAATGATGTATAGTAATATCCACCATTGAATCCAAACTGGGTAGCAGCACGACTATAAGCAAACCGACCTTCGGCGGTATTTGCAAAATGTTTCAGCTTATCAGGATAAGTATCGCCGATATTGTTTGCACCAATCGTTATATTCACAAGATTTTTTAATTTATAACTCATACTGGCATCAGTTACTGTTTTAGAACTGAAGAATTCATCTAATGCAGGATCTCCTGGATCTCTTGTCGCTACGTTGCCAAAATCCGTACTGCGAACATTGAAAGTCCATTTGGCAATTTTATAAGTGAGATTGATCGATATTTTATGTCTTGGTTGTGCTTCTTCAACACGACCTTCTTCATCCCGGCCAAATAAGCGAGCCTGTAAAGTAGGATCAGTAATGGTACTCACACGAGCTTCACCCTGAACATTTGTCTTATTAAAATTAGCAGCACCGGTTATTGCAAATTGTCCATTGCCAACTTTATCAACAAAAGTTATAACGGCGTCTATCCCTTGTGTTCTTGTATCGATCGCATTTGTAAAAAATATTACAGAGCTCACATCATTAAGCTCCGGATATTGACGTAAGATCGCATCTACCGCTGCAGCTTCCGGAGCATTAAATCTTCTGAAAGAAGAACTCAATACAATCCTGTGACCAATATCGATGAGATATCCATCAACAGTAACGCTTACTTTATTATTTGCGAGTTTACTTGTTAACCCAAAACTATAATTCGTAGAAGTCTCTGGCCCGAGGCTTGGAATGCCAAATGCCTGTGCCACTGTACTGTTATTACGAAACGTTCCCTGTTGAAATGGTTGTAATCCAGAACTTGTTTGAATAAACACGGTGCTGATAGCGCTGAAATATCTTTGCTGCATTGATGGTGCTCTGAATCCATTACTAAATGCGCCACGGATCGCAAGCTTGTCTAACAATTGGTAACGAAAAGCAAATTTTCCGGCAAAGCTTGAGCCATAATCAGAATAATGCTCGTAACGACCAGCACCATTTAAAAGAAGTTTGTCTGTAATGTCTGTTTCGATATCGACATAACCACCAAACACATTTCTTCTTTCATCAACAGCATTTGCTGGTTGAAAACCGGGGAACACCTGTGCGCCACCTACTTTTCCGGAAGAAGGATCGTAATTTAAATAAGATGCTTCTTCCCCTTCCTCGATTGAATAATTATCGCTGCGGAATTCAGCACCGGCAGCAAGGTTGAATGATTTCAAACCCATATTCGCTCCAAGATCTCTCGAAACATTTAAGTTAGTTGTGTACTGACTGAATAAAAGTTTCCCGGCATAAAATTCTGTAGGCGCTGTTTCTTTTAATGCATATTGCGATGCATTATTAGAATTTGTCACATCAAAACGAAAAGTATTGCCACCGACGGCCTGGCTAATATCCCAGCTCCAATTGCTGGCAAGTTTCCCTTCAAAGCCTGCGGTAAGATATTTATCCCTTATAATAGAATTGATCTCGGGAAGAAAACCATCAGGATAAAGTTCAGTGATCACCTGGGTATTTTGTTTTGGATAACGATAAAATCCTGCACCTTTTCCATCTCTGTAATTATATCCTGCGGTTAAAAGAAATTGAAGATCCTTTTTAAATGGATAACCCATATTCACCAATACACCATAATTACTGATCTCGGAGTTACCAATATGCATGTTATTTTTTCGGCTAAATCCACGTTGAGCAATTACCTGTTCATCAAGGGTGACATCGTTTGTATAAACTGTACCAGTATAATCACCTGAGCGGTTGGTTGGATCACGATGACGAATGTCACCTGAAATATTAAAGTACCCGCCTTTTTTACCTAAGCTCATTCCATGATTTATTCCCACTTGTTGAACAGCACCATCACCTTCATATTGTTTACCAAAATGCGTATATAAAGTTGTTCCGGTCACATTTTTCTTTAAAACAATATTTATCACACCCGCAATGGCATCTGAACCATATTGAGATGATGCGCCATCACGAAGCACCTCTACCCTGTCAATTGCGGAAGCAGGAATAGCATTAAGATCTGTGCCAACAGAACCACGGCCGACAGTTCCATTTACATTCAGCAGAGCCGTATTATATCTTCTTTTTCCATTTACTAAAACAAGCGTTTGATCCGGACCAAGCCCACGGATGGTTGCAGGATCGATATGATCTGTACCATCCGCAACTGTTTGCCTGTTTGAATTATAAGAGGGAGCAACAAAATTTATCATTTGAGTTGGTTCTACCTGGCCCGTAAGATTTAATTCACGGTTAGTGATGACATCAATTGGAACAGGAGTTTGTGTTCTGGATCTTGAAATAGATGAACGTGAACCGACAACGATAACCCGGTTAAGATCACCGGAGTTTTGCATTTCAAAATTATTTTCAGATACTGCTCCTGCAGTCACAGTAACTTGTTTACGTTGCGTTACTACACCAACATAACTTACTATTAAAGTATAGTTACCAGGGGCAACTTTCAATTCATAGTTGCCGCTTGCATCAGATACAGTTCCTTTTTTTGTACCATCTAATATAATGGAAGCCCCTGCCATCGGTAACCCATTTGCATCTCTTACAGAGCCGCGCAATGAAGAAGTTTGAGCAATTGCATTACTTGCAATAAAAAAACAGATCACTAAAAATCCAACACTTTTAAGAGCAAGTCTGAAATTGTTGACCATACACAGGTATTTGTTAAGTTAAAATATGGAAGATAATTGGATAAAAAAAGGCTTAGATAATTTCTTGCAGGTATAAAATAAAGATAAAGATTTTAAGATAAAAAACCCTGAAGTATTTACCTTGTGTAATGAAAGTTATTCATGATGAAAAAAATGTTTTTTTTATTACTTCTCCCCTTACTGTTTGAAGTTTCCTGTTCAACAACAAAAACATCAACTACTCTTGTTAACCAGTACAAATACGATACGCAGAAAAAAATTGTCTGTGAAAATGGCGCTGTTGTTTCTGCGCATCCGCTTGCAAGTAAAGTTGGATTAGCTATTTTAAAAATGGGTGGCAATGCTGTTGACGCTGCTATTGCAACACAATTAGCACTTGCAGTGGTTTATCCCAATGCGGGAAATATTGGCGGTGGTGGTTTTATGGTGGCAAGATTAAAAAAGGGTAAACTTGTTGCTATTGATTACAGGGAAAAGGCTCCCGGTAATGCTCATCGTGATATGTATCTCAGCGCAACCGGTGAACCGCAATTAGAATTAAGTCAGAATGGCCATCTTTCATCGGGTGTTCCGGGCACTGTTGCTGGTTTATTTGAATCAAGCAAATATGCAAAGCTTTCTTTCGATAAATTAATTCAACCGGCAATTGATCTTGCAGAAAAAGGATTTATACTTTCTGATCGTGAAGCAAAAGGTTTTAATTCATTAAAGGGACAGTTTGAAAAATATAATACACAAACACCGGTCTTTGTAAAAAGTATTTCATGGAAAGGTGGCGATACTCTTTTTCAAAAAGACCTGGCTGAAAC
>VBAS01000004.1 GCA_005882975.1 Bacteroidota bacterium
AGTTCATTCGATCAATAAGATCTCTTTTCAAAATCTTTATTTGGAAAGAGTAAAAAGGACAATCATTTTACCTTTCCAATGTCCTTGGAAATCCTGAAATATTAATTTAAAAAAGAACGGAATGAAGAAAAGGCCAATGATATTGGTAGTAGCGACGATGATGTTCTTTGTGTTTTTTGGAACAATGATTTTGCAACGATGCAAGCCAAAGGATCAGGATGTATCTCCATTGCAAGCAAAAAAAAATGAATTCATTGGTGAGCAGGCATGCAAAAGTTGCCATGCAAAACAGTACGACGATTGGCTGCGATCAGATCATTTTATGGCTATGCAGCCGCCAAATGATTCGACAGTAAAAGGAAATTTTAATAATGCAAGCTTTACAGCTGATGGAGTAACCAGCAAGTTCTTTAAAAAAGATGGAAAATTTTTTATCAATACACAGGGCGAGGATGGCAGCAATCATGATTATGAAGTGAAATATACATTTGGGTTCACACCGCTGCAGCAGTATTTAGTTGAATTCCCGGGAGGAAAAATGCAGGTGCCGAGAGTTAGCTGGGATACAAAACAAAAAAAATGGTTTCACCAATATGCAGGACAAAAAATAAATTCTCACGATTGGTTTCACTGGACGGGCAATTCACAAAACTGGAACACGATGTGTGCATCCTGTCATTCCACCAACCTTCAAAAGAATTACAGTATAGATTCAGATAGCTATCATACTACTTTTAGTGTAATTAATGTAAGCTGCGAAAGTTGTCACGGCGCCGGTAAACTGCATGTCGATTTTGTAAATAGCAATGAATATAAAAATGGAAAAAAGATTCACGGTTCTTATATTGAAAAAAGCTCAGAGCAACTGGCACAAATAAATACTTGTGCGCCTTGTCATGCACGTAAAAGTGATATCAGCGCCACACTAACACAGAGCGGAGAGATCATGGATAATCTTATTCCCGAAATTCCAACAACAGAACATTTTCATGCTGATGGCCAGGTGAATGATGAAGATTATATCTATACTTCTTTTTTACAAAGCAAAATGTTTCATCGTGGTGTAAAATGCAGCAACTGTCATAATCCGCATTCAGGAAAAATTATTTTTGCTTCTAACCAACTATGCCTGCAATGTCATGCAAAAAAATATGATGATCCTTCTCATACATTTCACCCGGTAGGTATTGCGGCATCGGAGTGTACTAGTTGTCACATGCCGGGAAAAATATATATGGGAGTTGATCTAAGACATGATCACAGTTTCCGGGTTCCCCGTCCTGATCTTTCGGTAAAGTATAGTACACCCAATGCCTGTAATAATTGCCATAATAATAAAACATCTCAATGGGCCACTGATGCTATAGTAAAGTGGTATGGCCCTGTTCGTAAATATCATTTTGCTGATGATCTTATTCCCGGAAGTAAAATTGATGATAGCAGCGAGGCACATCTTGTAAAACTTTTGAGAGATACAGCAGTACCAAACATTGTAAAAGCAACTGCTGCCAATTACCTGGGAAGTATTCCAACGCAAAACAGTTTATCTAATTTGCTACAACTTCTTTCGAATAGCGATGCACAAATAAGATACAGGGCTTTAAGAAGTCTTTCAAATTTTCCGGTAGCTAACTGGAAGGAAAACGTTGGTCCATTGCTTTCAGACAAAGTAAGAGCAGTAAGAATTGCTGCCGCTGATCTCTATATTACAATCCCTGAAAAAGAAATATCCAGCCAATACTCCCAGGCATTTACTGCTGCCCGTAACGAACTTCAAAACTATGTTCTTTACCAGGCGGATTTTTCAATTGGTAACGTAATGATCGCAGACTATTACCTGCGATTAAATGACTTTAGCAATGCCGAAAAATTTTATGTAAGGGGCCTGGAGAAAGATAGCCTAATGAATTATGCCCGGCTCAATTTGTCAACTGCCTATAATGCGCAGGCAAAAAACGACAAGGCTTTAGACGTGCTCGAGACTGCGGCAAAGACCGATCCCACTAATGATCGCATTTATTATAATATGGCATTGCTTTATAATGAAATGAATGATAAAAAAGAAGCAGAAAGATCATTTGCAAAAGCTGTGGCATTAAAAACTACTAATCCAAGAGTATATTATAATTATGGATTGTTATTGAATGAAAATAAAAAATACAAAGAAGCGGAAACTGTTTTACAAAAAGGGATATCCATTGATCCATCATCTGCGGAAATGTATTATGCACTTTGTTTTGTTTACATTCAATCCAATAATACGATAAAAGCTAAGGAGGCAGCTATAAAATTAAAGCAGCTTGATCCCGGCAATCCTGCCTATCAACAATTATTCAAAAATTTTGGAATATAATGTAAAGCTAAACTAATTTTAATCTTGAGGCTTTTCAGCATAATTGATAAGGTTCAATTTATAATTTATTAATTATGTCTTTTAGAAAGAGAAAACCGTAATCATTAAATAATTCAATAAATGAAAATTAAAAAAACAGCAATCATGAAAACTCTTATTTGCCTGGCTGTATTCAGCTTAAGTTTTATAGTTCATGGGTTCAGTCAGTCGAAAGCAAACAAATCCGAAGCATATATTACCAGCGGTGGAGAGCTTATTTTTTCTTTTGCAAATGTTGAACAAAATGGAAACAGTGAAAGCTCTACCATGCGTTTTTCACCAGTTTTAAATCTACAAGTAATGGTGAACAAGGATATGAATAAAAATTTTGGCGTCTTTACCGGGTTAGCGTTAAGAAATGTGGGTTACATAACAAATGATTATAAAGATCCATCCAATAACCTGGTCTTTAAGAAAAAATTCCGGACTTATAACCTGGCGCTTCCGGTAGGTTTTAAAGTTGGCGATCTTAACAAAACCTTTTTTTATGGAGGTTATGAAATCGAGTTAGCATTTTCTTACAAAGAAAAAACTTATGAAGGTGGTGATAAAATAAATAAGGTCACAGGATGGTTCAGTGACAGGAATGAATTATTTCAACATGGTTTTCTTGCTGGTGTTCAGTTTCCCGGTGGAGTTAATGTGAAATTTAAATATTACCTGAGTGAATTTCATAACCAGGATTATACAACCAATGCTAATGTAAAACCTTACGCCGGGCTTAAAACGAATATCTTTTATGTTTCACTGAACTTTTTTCTTTTCAAAAATTTAGATATGTATTATAACAAGAAGCCGGTGAAAACGATTTAGAAATAGTACTGCTATTAAAAAACAGTAAAAGGAAATTATAATAAAGGTCGCCTGAAGTCAAAATCAAAAAGATCATTTGCCGAATATATAACCGATCGTAAAGTTTATACCAAAGTCATTTGTAGAGGCAGCTTTAGCAGAGGGGCGGTTATCATAGCTATCATAAAAACTAAGACCGACATTAAAATCTTTAAAGAACTCATAACTCATGTTTATTTGTAGATCCATCCTTACCCGCCCCCAATCTGTAAGGCTGGGATAAAGAATGTACTGTGCATCGATCGAGATCTTTGGAAATATATAGCGGAATTTTTTGTATTGGATCATGAGCAGTCCTTCAAGATTACTTATATACCCTGTACTATCACCCCTGTCTTCCAGGTTAAAAGAAAGACCACCACCTGTTAAAAGACGCTCATAATTATTATTTTACCACCGCTTCCACTTAATAGAAAACGGCTTTTCAATCCTAATTGCGAGTTTTGTTGCCATCCAAAAAGGGCATTGGCATACCAACTATGCTTTAGCTTTCTGTAATAATCAATGGCCGCATCTTGTTTTCTTGATACCATAGTGTCTGCAGAATTGTGGGTAAGTACGGAGTTTAATTTTAAAGTAGTTTCTTTTTTGGGCCTACGATAAGTTGTAGTACTACTAAACGTGAACTGGGCGTTGTCACTTGATTTTGCATAATTAAATCCAAGATTTACACTACCGTCAAGCCTTTTTATAAATTTGTCTTTAATGCGTACGATTTCCACTACATCGTCAAGCATGGCATATGGTGCTACAGAAAAAAGTGAGTCCATGGTGGTAACATATACGTCGCCATTCCGCATAGATATCTGTAAAGTTTTATTCGATTCTATCTTTACTATATACTCCCATTTAATATCTATTTTACCCGGGCCATCTACATCAATAAGAAGTTTGGCGAATTTCATACTTTTAATTTCGCCGGTTAACATATTCCCATTTCTCAAATAAACTTTATCTGTCTTTTGCGCCAATCCTCTTTCGGACAACATTAATATAAAGATCAGTCCAATTATTTTTAGAACGGGATTGTGCATGTTCAAAAAGATCAGTAGGATTTAAAATTTTGAAGCGATCGATTTAAATAAAAATAATAAGAAATCACAAACATAGAGGAAACAAGATAGGCGGATTAAAAATAAATTGGAAAACCGATCGGTAGTGAATTGTTTTAATAAAACATGATGATAAAGTAAGAAGGCTCTACAGATTTTTTATGCGTTTGGTTATAGTTTTGATCTCTCATTACGAACTATGGGTTTTAGATCAGAGACTGATCCAGCCAGGGGCTACTTAATATTCCCCGGCTGTGCTATATGAGGTTGATTAAGAAGCCTCTAACGATTTAAATTTTCATATGTTTGAGTTAACCGTTAATTAACCGTTTAACACATATCTTAGGCAAATAAGTAAATTAATATTGCGCAGCACTTTTATTATTATGAGAAGTTCTGTCAAACAAAACAGTAAATTGCGTTCCGAAATCAAAAATTATAAATCATCTTAAAAAAAAGACCATGAAAAAATTGAACCTTATCGCAGTAGCATTTCTTCTGTCAGCAAGCCTCTTCGGCCAATCTAACAAAGAAGACATTGACCTGATCCAATCAATATTCGGAAAAGAAAAGAAAGAAGTGGTGAAGCAATACATGACCATTCCCGATGCACAATCTGCAAAATTCTGGTCCCTGTATGATGCTTATGAAACTGAACGCAAAAAACTCGGGCATGAAAGAGTAAAGTTAATTGAGGACTATGCCACCAAGTATGAAAAACTTGATAGTAAAACGGCTACTGACCTGACCACAAGAAAATTGGCCTGGGTAACTAAGTATACTGCGTTCCAGCAAAAATATCTTACAAAATTTTCTGCTATAATCGGAGGCTTGCAAGCTTCAAAATTTATACAGCTTGAAGATTATATTGAAAATTGCATCCGCCTGAGCATACAGGAAGAAATACCTTTTATCGGGGAGTTGGATAAAACAAAAACACCCGGACAATAAACCCTAATATTTCCTGAAATCATTGCTTTACTTTAGGAGCAATGATTTATATTATTTAACTTAAACTTCAAGAAAAAGTAATTTTGCATAAACTGCATTTTAACTACAATTAAAAAAAACTTTAATTATGAGAAATTTGATCTTATCGCTGATCGTTCTTTCAACACTTGTTTCATGCGGACCTTCCACAAAAATTGAAAAATCATGGATGGAGCCAGGTGCTTCAGTTAGCGCAAGTGCACCCAATAAGGTACTTGTGATCGCTATGGTAAAAGATGAAACTTCCCGCCGGGTTATTGAAGACCAACTTGTAAAAAGAGTTACTACTCCTTCAGTTGCTTCTTATACTCTTCTTACAACCGATATGTTAAAAGAGGCGAGTGATGAAGCGTTAAAGAAAATAATAACAGATGGTAAGTTTACACATGTATTGTTGATGCGCCTGGCTGATGTAGAAAAAGAAACCTCTTATGTGCCGGGTACTACAACATCTTTTTATGGCGGATATGGCAGGTATTATGGTTATGGAGCTGGTATGTATTCTAGTCCCGGCTATTATACTACTGATAAAAACTATTTTGTTGAAACAACAGTTTATTCTATTAATCCCGATAAATTAATTTGGACGGGAACCACTAAAACAGTGAACCCCTCCAAACTTAATAAAGCAGTGAACGATATCGCCGATGTTGTTACTGAAAAAATGAAGAAGGAAGGCTTTTTGAAAAAATAACTGGATATGATCTGGAAAATGAGGAGAACTTCTCCTCATTTTCCTTCTATAGAGACAAAAGTGTGGTATTGTAGCAAGTCAGTTTTTAACCTGGCAAATAATTTTACCTTTCGCATGGAAATTCACTTGCAGTATGAAATGGTATCAATCTTTGATCAAGCGTATACTTAATGGTATCATTCTGTTTTTATTGCCAGTATTGTTATTGCTCTTTATTTTAGGAAAAGCTATCTCGATCGTTCAAAAACTGATCCTTCCAATAAAGATGTATTTACCTGCAGAACGTGTTTTTGGAGTTGGGTTGCTTACATTAATAAGCCTGCTTCTTATTTTAATTATCTGTTATCTCGCAGGAATGCTCATTGAACAAAAAAAGGTGAAATGGTTGATCACAAAACTTGAAGACAACATATTGGTTTTTATCCCTGGGTATTCCATGATAAAAGCGCAGACAAGTGAAATGGTACGTGAAGCAGCAGCTCAATGGCAACCAGTTTTGATCGGTGAAGATGGTGACTGGAAGATGGGTGTTCTTGTGGATCAGCAACCAGATGGCTTATGTATGATCTTTTTTCCAGAACCGCCGGATGCTAAATCGGGGGAGATGAAACTGGTACACGAATCCAAATTAAAAAAGCTGGACATGCCGGTAAGTAAGATGATAAAAATTATAAGAAAATACGGAAAGAGTGAAGATGCATTTTTTAGTAAAGACAAAAATTTATAATGATCACAAATATTTCTATGAATAAATATACTTTTTCGGTATTAGTTGTTTTGACGGTTTCGCTTTTTGCATGTGGCCCTACTCAAAAGATCACAACATCATGGGTAAATCCTGACAAACCTGCAAAAAAATATACTACTGTTTTTGTAGCAGCTTTAATAGAAAGTAATCCTGTAAAGTATGCACTTGAAGCTGACCTGGGTGCGGCTGCAAAGAAAAGAGGATTTAATGTAGTAAAAGGGTATGAAATTTTTCCTCCGAATTTTAATAAGGAGAATATGCGGGATAGAGATCTTGCGCTGAAATTAATTCGTGATAAAGGTTGTGATGTGATCTTATCTATTGCAGTAATAGATCAAAAAAGTGAAACCTATTATCAGCCCGGTGCGGTGTCAGTAGGTGTGGGTTATGGTTATCACCCATACGGCGGGTATGGACCTTATGGGTCGTACGGTGCTTACGGCACAGGCTTCTATGGATATTATAATTACTGGCAGCCTACCTTATATAGTCCGGGTTATTGGACAACAGATAAAACTTATTTTATTGAAGCGAATGCCTATGATGCGGAGACGCAGCAATTGATCTGGTCTGTTCAGTCAAAAGCAGACAATCCATCAGGAATTGAAAAATCAAGCAGGGAGTATACGGAAATGCTGTTTGAGCAATTTGATAAGGAAAGAAAAAAACAAAAATAAATTAACCATTAAAAAACAAAAACATGAAACCTATTCTTTCAATTTTGTTGCTATTCTTTTTTATTAGTTCTTCTGCACAAACTACACGCTTAAATGGCTATGCCATGTACGTATTTGATGATAAGTTCGATTCCTATTATGATAATAACAATTATTACCAGGGAAAATTCAAAGGAGGCCTGCAATGGGGCGCCGGTCTTGAATATTTACCACATCAGTCGAGTGGAATAGAACTAATTTATTTGAATCAGAAGACCACCGCTTTAACTACATATGCGTATCCTGGTTTATCAGGTATAAAAACAACGAATTTCGATGTTGGTTTTAACTGGTTAATGCTTGCCGGCAATCGTTACATGAGAAAGCCCGGAAGTAAAGTAGAAGGATTTGGAGGATTTATGCTTGGTGCAGCTTTCATTAATGTTGATAATCCGGATAACGGAAATAGTAACAGTGCCACAAAATTTGCATGGGGCTTCAGGCTTGGAGCAAATATTTGGGCATCCGAACGAATGGCTATTAAGTTAAAGGCAGATGTATTGTCAGCTGTGCAAGGAGCGGGAGGTGGATTATATTTCGGCACCGGAGGAGGTGGAGTTGGTGTCAGCACCTATTCTTCTATGTATCAATTTGGCCTTGGTGGCGGTTTAACTTTTGCACTCGGTGGACATAAAACAACCACACCACCCCCAACAACCATACCTCAATAAATTTATTCACACAAATGAGTTTATTTAAATAAAAGCTGTGACTGAATGTTACAGCTTTTTTTCTTTGGTGTATTTTTAAAAATTGAATATCCTCATGCAGAAAAAACAAAAAATTGGAATGATAAATAAAAGGCCTTTTGTTTTTAGTTTTGCGATCATTTTTTTTCAGTGTTTTTTTTCTGCTCCGGTCCATTCTCAACAATCTGGCGTGCAAAGTAGTTTAGTCCCCATGCAGGATGTTGGGGATGTAATAAGAAAGGTCTTCAATAAAGAAAGGGATAGCACAAAAGTTAAAAAGCCATCAACTATTTCCATATTACCATCAATAGGATATAACCCAAGTTTCGGAGTTGTATTAGGCGCTAAGATCTCTGCTGTCAAACAATATGGAGAAAAAGAAAATACAGATCTCTCGGCTTTTGGGTTGGAAGCGATCTATACTTCAAGAGGCGTGATCACAGCGCAGGCCCGGCATAATGTATNCCAGGGCAACTGGCAACTATCAAAATTCCTGATAAACGATTATGGTATTGGTACAGGAAATAAAGATTATATAACTGACGGTGACAGCGCAGACCTTATACGGTTTCGATTTATACGGCTTAGCGAAAAAGTTTATCGTAAGATCAGCTCGCATTGGTTTGCAGGCGGAGGTATTAGTTTTGATGTCAGGAATAATATAGAAGATGAGCAACTTAAATCTTACCCCAGTTCAGCTCATTTGCGTTATAGTCAGAGAAATGATTTCGATTCAAGTAAATATTCTGCAAATGGATTTCTTCTTTCCTTCCAATATAACACAAGAGAACATCCTATCCGTTCCTATGGTGGTATTTATGCAGATTTCAATTTACGGTTTAACCAGAAGTGGATGGGCAGTACTAAGAACTCAGTACAGCTGCAGTACGATCTCAGGAAATATTTTAGCCTGAGTAAAAAAAACCCGGAACATGTATTAGCGTTATGGCACTGGGCTTCTTATACGCTTAGTGGTACTGTTCCTTATCTTGAATTGCCGGCAACAGGTTATGATACGTATGGAAGAAGCGGTCGGGCATACACAATGGGCCGCTTCAAAGGTCCGGAATATGCGGATTTCGAAGCAGAGTGGCGCTTTCCCATCACGAAAAATAAACTACTAAGTGGAGTTGCTTTTATGAATATGCAATCTGCTTCTGATGATCTTTCAAAAAAATTGTTTCAATATTGGGCAACAGCAGGCGGAGCAGGCTTAAGAATTCTTTTTAATAAAGAAAGCAGATCGACAATATGTATAGACTATGCAAGAGGAAGTCATAAATCAAGCGGCTTCTTTTTTGGATTAAATGAAGTGTTCTAACTTAGTAAAATCAAATCCTTACTTGTTCATTAACCATTAAACTTAAGACATGAAAAAGATCACGTTGGTATTTTTGCTTATTGTCTCTTTTGGCATTTGCAGTGCACAGGTTACAGTTCCCAAAACGACTCCGTCAACAAAAGATTTCATTAAACCACTGGCAATTGGCGATGTTGATAAAACAACAAACAGTATAGTGGAGGATCTTACGAGCAAGTTATCATTACCTGCTGCGCAAAAACCAAATCTTACAGATGTAATTAGCGGTTTTTTAAAACAGAAAAAAGATATTTCCGGACTGGCCGATTCTAACCCGACAAATTATTTATCAAAATTCAATCCGTTCCAGCAAGGGCTTTTTGGAAAGTTGAAAGGAATAATAGGAGCATCTGCATTCACGAAATTCCTTGGATTAAAACCGTCGGGCAGCGGCATTGCAGGCAATGTTTTAAGTCACCTTTTCTTCT
>VBAS01000005.1 GCA_005882975.1 Bacteroidota bacterium
TGCAAATGCATTGTACGCTGCATTGTTTGATATTCTGAAAATACAGGGTTATATAAATGCTTATGCTGTGATCACGTTGCCAAATGACAGGAGTATTGCTTTTCATAAAAGATTCGGGTTTGATTTTCTTACTACATATAAAAAAATCGGTTATAAGCTTGGGCAATGGCATGATGTGGGTTGGATGCAGTATGAAATAAATCCTCACAAAGAAGAGCCTGCAGATCCGATTAAGTTTCCTCAAATTGATAAAGCCGTCGTTGACTCTATTATTAAAGGGTCCTCTGTGTTATTAAAGAAATAAATCCCCGAGGTGGATTGTTTTGCTATCGATCAAGCTCCGGAGTTTTTAGTTTGCTTCGGCTTGCATCATGAAGCTAAAAATTTCTAGATTCCGATCGGCAAGCCTCGGCCAGTTGCAAAAACTATTTTCCATTTTTATTAGGTAAGGCCGAAGCAATCTCATTTTTGTTTTCTTCGGCGACGAGTCCTTTCTCAAACTGTGTGGAGGTTACTGTAATACAAAAAGCTGCGATGTGTAGGTATTATAAAACAAGTTTCCCTAACTATCTTGTTTTCGCAAGCAAACGTAAAGCGGTAAAAGTGGTGATCGTAAGTGTTGTGTAAAAGAATATCCGGATCACTTGCCTGTCATGCATATAGATCATAAGTAATGTTGAACAGATCATCATCAATCCAACTATGAAAACAAAAGCAAGACGATTGATGTTCATTCGGAATGCCTTGTTGGTAAAGCTGTCTTCGCTGAAATTAATTTCATGCCGCATCACACCGTCTTTCAGTTTCCCAACAACTTCACGTATATCTTTAGGCAATTTACTTACCAGGTATATATAATCTTCTGCCGAATCAGTCACCAATTTCACCACAGCATCCCAACTGAATTGCTCTTTTATTTTTTCAGTAGCATAAGGCCGGATCATTCCCGCAATAGAAACATTTGCTTCCAAATGTTCGGCAAATTTTTGAATAGTGGCCAGCGATTTTATTAATGTAAAAAGATTGGAAGGAACCGCTAATCCATATCGCCCAATTACCTTGAAAGCTTCCGACATGATAGCGGAAATATCCACCTGCTCATAACTCATGTAACTGTATTTCTTTATTATTTCTCCAAGACGGAATTCAAGATCTTCCATTTCTTTGAAATAAGTTATTTCCGATAAACTCAAAAGTGATTTTGCAATTCTATGCGGATCATTTTTTGAAAAGCCAAGCATGAAATTTATCAATGCCTGTATTTGCCTTGGTTTTAAACTCGCTGCCATTCCATGATCTAATAAAACGATCTGGTTATCGCCGCGAATAAAAAGATTGCCCGGATGCGGATCGGCATGAAAAAATCCATGACGAAGGATCATCTTTAATATTATATGTGTACCGTTCACAGCAATTACCTGGGGATCGAAACCGGCTGCCCTTAATCCATCAATATCATCCGGACGCAGACCTTCAATATATTCCATTACCAACAGCCGTTGGCGGCAATGTTGTATAAAAACTTTTGGGATATAGCAGGTGGGATCTTCTTTGAACATATCCGTAAACCGAAGCATGTTCGATGCCTCATTGTTGAAGTCAAGTTCCTTCATCAGGTTCTCACCAAAGTCTTCAACAAAACCGATCACATTAAAACTTGTTAGACCGGGATAAGTTTTTACAACTTGCTTTGCCAACACTTTCATTAATATAAGATCGATCTCGATCTTATGTTTGATATTAGGACGCTGGATCTTTATTGCTACTCTTTCACCAGTTCTTAAGACCGCTGAATATACTTGTGCGATAGAGGCGGAAGCAATGTGTTTTTTTTCAAGTGTGAGAAAAATTTCCTCAATGGGGTGACCTAATTCCATTTCAATAAGACTAATAGCTTCGCCATCATCCAGTGGTCTTGCATTTGATTGCAATTTTTTTAATTCTTCACGCAAATGATCTGAAGCAAGGTCAGGCCGGTCTGCAACGATCTGTCCAAATTTTACAAATGTGGGGCCTAGCTCTTCTATTGTTTGGCGCAGTTGTTCAGCCCTGGTGGTTAATTTTTTTCCTTTTGGATCAAAAACGCGGCGCATCCATGTGTTGTACATCCAGTTCTTGACAATATGTTTCAGTATAATAAAAAAAATAGCGATCAGCCTGAAAACATTTCTAAAAAATCTTGCGATCTGGAAGATCCACATGGTAGGTATAGTTTATTCTTTAAAGATAAGGGTCTTATCCTTTTAACCAACTTTCCAGAATTTGTTTTTGTAAGGGTGCGGGATTTCCTGCAGGAGTAATTTTAAAACTCTTTTCGGTCTTCTTACCCAAAATGACTTCAATATCTTTTGGCTCTTTATTTATAAATAATGTAAAACTTATTTTATCACCTGGCCTTGCAGATGTAATTAGCTTATTAAAAAGACTTGCAGAAGGTTTTTCTCCATTGAGCTTTACGACTTGTTGTGCTTTTCTTATACTCGCATTCCATCCCGGTGATCCATAATCTACATTGGCAATAAATACACTGTCTTCTCTTTCTGTCAAACTAAAACCTGCATATGCTCCCGGTAAAACCTGGGTAGTTGTATCAATATTTAACCCTGCATAATTGAAATATGTTGGATAGACAAGTTCTTTCGTAGTTGTTACGTATTCGAATACGTCAGCAAGCGAGGTGCCTGCAATTGTTTCAAAAGCATTTCTTAATTCTTCTTCAGTTAACCCTCTTTTCTTTTTCTGATAATATTCTTTGTACAAGAATTGCATTACGTCATCCAGCGATCTTTTATTATTTGTTACCTGCCTGATCGTAAAATCAAAAAGCAAACCTACCACAAGACCTTTATCATAATAAGAGATAGTTTTATTTACTTCATCACCTGTTCTTCCAAAAGGGCCATCGCTCCATGTTTCATAGCTTGCCTGTTCCAATGTTTGATAGCGTTTACCGGGTTTATTTTCAAAAGCCATCATATTATTTCGAAAGGCATTGAATAATTCTGCATCGGTAGAAATACCGGCTCGTTTAACGATCAAATATTCATAATAAACAGAAAGACCTTCTGACACCCAGAGCATTTTTGTTTTGCTGCCTTTATCATAATCAAAAGGCCCCAGTTCTATAGGCCGGATTCGTTTTACATTATAATGATGAAAATACTCATGAGCTAAAAAATGAAGCGTACGAATATAATTTTCTCTTTTATTGAGATTAGTTCCATTAAAACCAAAAGTTGTGTTGTTTAAATGTTCAATACCTCCCTGTCCGGGACCCATTGCAATGAACGTATAACTTTTGTAAGGAATATGACCGATAATGTTTACGGCGGCATCAACAACTTTTTTCAGATCCAGCATGAACTGTTTCCTATCAAATTCGCCTAGCTTAAAACCAATAAAGCGGTGAGTTATTCCTCGTACTTTAAATGGTGTCAATTCCTCAAGATTCCCAACAAGGATCGGGCTGTCATATAGAATATCAAAATCAGGAGCGTAGTAAGTAAATTTTTTTCCGGCAATAGAATCCATTCCTGTGGCAACATTCCCCCATTTGCTATCGGGAACCACGGTCACCTGTACAGGTTGGCTGATCATTTTATCAATGTATAAAAAAACAGCTGCTGGTAATATGTATGCACGGTTCTCATCTAAATAAGCTGTAGCTACAAACGACCTGGTGGTTTTTATTTCATAAGCGAGATCTACATTGTTAGAATTTTTGGTGGATACCCGCCATGTATTATCATTTATTTTTTCCCATTTTAATTCTTTGCCTGTTTCATCAGTGGCCTTTAATTGTTCAAGATTTTTTCCATAATCCATTTTTTGATAATAGCCAGGTGTCCATGCCGGCATTTTAAAATCAATAAATTCCTGTTTTAATCCCTTGCAAGAAAGTTGCACATGAAAGAAATGCCATTCAGGATTATCCATTTTTACTGTATAGACAAGCGAAGTCCTTTGGGAAAGAACTGAGATCGAAAAGAATAAAAGGCAATTTAGTAAGGCAGACGTTTTGGTTAATTTCATTGAAGGGTAAAACTATTTAAGATATTTAGCATAGAACTCAAGTGTTCTTTGCCAGGCTAATTTTGCTGCTGCTTCATTATATCTTGCGGGAGAAGTATCATTATGGAAAGCATGGTTGGCGCCTTCATACATATATAATTCGTAAGTGATCTTGTTTGCTTTTAGTGCCTCTTCATAAGCCGGTATACCTTTATTTACTCCTTCATCAAGACTGCCGTAGTGTAGTTGAACAGCGGCCCTGATCTTTGCTACATCTTCCGCCGCAGGCTGGCGGCCATAAAAAGCAACGGCTGCTTTTAAGTCCGGTATATTTACTGCGAGATTATTTGACATTCCACCGCCCCAGCAAAAACCAACGCAGCCCACTTTACCATTAAAATCTTTTCTTGTTTTTAAATAATCAAAAGCCCCGATAAAATTCTTAAGATTATCCTCAGGTTTCAATTCACTGAAAGCAGCTCTTGCTTCATCTTCATTAGCAAAAGTTTTTCCTAAAGCAGATAAAGCATTTGGTGCGATTGCAAGATACCCCGCAGTGGCCGCTCTTCTTGCTACATCCTCAATATGTGCATTCAACCCCCGGTTCTCATGAATAACTATTACGGCCGCATATTTTTTTTCCTCTTTAGGTCGTGCTATGTATGCTTTCATTTCATTAGGCACACCGGGATAGGTTATATATTCAGTGAACAGGTCTTCGGCCGTAGTAAGACCCGGTTTGGTATAATTATTTTCTATTTGAGATAGTACAGATTGAGTAAGGGCTATGCTGCCCGTAATGAGTGTAACCCGTTTTAAAAAGTCAGCACGGGTAATAGTTGCTGAATGGATATACTCATCGTATAAGTTGATAATTTTCTGATCCATATATTTAAATTAAGGGAATTAAAGTTACGAAAGCAAAATAAATAAAGAATACAATTCTTGTATTCTCAAGTTCATTACCTTAGCCATCTTAATTTTTTAAACAGATAATTTATGAAATACTTATTTACAGCCGCAATCGTTGCTGCATCATTGATAGCATGCAACAGTAATGATAGTACTACCGATAAAACCACTGAGACAAAAGAAGAGGGTCATGATGCACATGCAAGTACTGCTACCGCAGTTGAAATGCCGGCAATGCCAGAAGTTCCTGCAAATGCAAGAGTTTATTTTGCTAACCTGAAAGACGGGCAAACCGTTACTTCACCACTAAAAGTTGAAATGGGAGTGGAAGCAATGCATGTAGATACAGCGAATGGAATGCTTAAGCCTGCATCTGGTCATCATCACATTTTGGTTGACATTGATTCAATTCCAACTGGCGAAGTGATCAAAAAAGATTCTGTTCATCTTCATTTTGGAAATGCACAAACTTCCAATGCATCGTTCTTACGGAAGCAGGCTTACTAATAAGATAACTGTTAATGTAAAACAGTAAAATACTTTTGTGTTTCTGATGCCCCGTTAGCGGGGCATTTTTATTTTATATGCGGGAAATTAGTTGTGAATCAAAGTTTAAAGTTTGATTGTATGTAAAATTTAATTCCCTGAATTACAGTTAAAAAACAGTTGATTTTACCTGCTGGCATGGGCTTTGAAAATCAAATAGTAAAATCAATGATTATGAAAAAAGTAACGATGGTTTTATCCGTAACTGTAATTAGTTTTTTATTCTCATCTGTAAATGCACAACAAGCCATAGGTATAAAAGGCGGTGTAAATATTACAAGCTTAAGTGGATTTGAAGGTCGCGACAGGATCAGTGGGCATATAGGTGTGTTTCTTCATCATACTATAAACAATAACTGGTGTTTCCAACCGGAGTTATTATACTCCGGCGAAGGGCAACGCTATATGTCAGGTGGAGTTGAAAGAACTTTAGCGCTGGGGTATCTTCAACTTCCATTAATGATCCAATATTACCCCGCACCGCAGGTATATTTGGAAGCAGGTCCACAATTTGGTTTGCTTTTAAGTGCACAGGATAAATCCGACAGTGAGGCGGGACAAATAAATGCGAAGGATGATTTTACAACGGGACAAGTTGCTATAGGTGTAGGTATTGGGTATAAAGCATCAGAACAATTGATACTGTATGGACGTTATAATTTCGGATTGACAGATGTGAGCCGCTTCGACAATATTGTAGACCATAGCAATGTTGGTCAACTCGGAGTTGCGATCAGGTTAAAGCACTGATTAAATTAAGTGATTGTTGAAAGCAGTTATGATATCCATGATTGCTTTTTCATTTAGAAAATATTAACTGAAATTTTCGATAATACTCTTTGTCAAAATATTCAAACATCTCTTTAACACTAAAGCTGGCATGTTTATCGTCATATACATGTTGAACATAAATCTTTTGGATTTAGAAATGTAAACCGGGTCACTGAATTGAGAAACCATTTTTTTACAACCTAAATCCTTTTTAAATGAAACGTATCTCAAAAGCATCTTTAATGGCGATCGTTGTGTTGCTGTTTGGTGCATTGCAAAACAAATCATCCGCACAGGTATCAGTCAATGTTTCTTTCCAAAGTTTTTATGATGAGCTGAGCCCATACGGTAACTGGATCAGTTATCCTGAATATGGATATGTGTGGCACCCGGATAACAGGTATCGCGATTTTCAACCTTACAGATCTGATGGACACTGGGCATGGTCGGATGATGGCTGGCTCTGGGTATCAGATTATGAGTGGGGATGGGCGCCATTTCACTATGGTCGTTGGGTTAATGATCCTTATGAAGGCTGGCTCTGGGTGCCGGATTATGAATGGGCACCGGCCTGGGTAGTATGGCGTGGTGGTGATGACTATTATGGTTGGGCGCCGATGAGTCCCGGTGTCAGTATCAATTTATATTTAGGCAACAGGTATAATGTGCCATCCAATTATTGGTGTTTTGCTCCAAGCCGGTACATTACTTCACCTCATCTTTCAAATTATTATTTTGACAGAGGCAGGAACACAACCATTATTAATCATACAACTATTATTAATAACTATGACAGGAACAGGGGTTATGTAATTGGCCCTTCCCACAATGAAGTTGAAAGATATACCGGATCAAGAATAGATCCTGTTAGAATTCGTGAATCTCAAAGAGCTGGACGCACAATTGAAAGAAGTAACGAAATTTCTATATACAAGCCTTACATTAACAGAGGGTCTGACAGAGGAACACCAAGGACTTTTGAAAATTCCAGGCAGCAAAGTCAGAATGTAATTACTGATAGAAATGTGGTCAGGCAAGAAAGACCTTACCAGGATCGAGGCACTCAAACAGAAAGACAATTCCCTAACCAGAATGATCAGAGAGTGGAAAGACAGCAAGTTCCTGATCAGAACAGGAGAGTGGAAAGACCTTACCAGAATCGGGGCAATCAACAAATGGAGCGGCAGCAGTTTCCGAATCAGAATGATCAAAGAATAGAAAGACAACAAATACCTGATCAGAATAATCAAAGAGTAGAAAGACAACAAGTGCCCGATCAGAATAGCAGACGAATGGAAAGACCATATCAGAATCGTGGTAATCAACAAATGGAGCGGCAGCAATTTCCAAGTCAGAATGATCAAAGAGTGGAGAGACAACAAATACCTGATCAGAATCAAAGAGTGGAAAGGCAACAGATGCCAAATCAAAATAATCAGAGAATGGAAAGGCCTTATCAAAATCGTGGACAGCAACAACAGGTAGAAAGACCTGTACAAACTCAACCTCAGCAGCAACAAGAACAAAGAGGTAATGGAAATGGAAACGGTCATGGTCGCGGAAGAGGCAGAGGAAATTAAATAAATCGCTAATTCATATTCTAAAGAGCTTCTAAAAAGGAAGCTCTTTTATTTTTGATACCAATTTGATTTATAAAAAGACCAGGCAATTTGGTGAACATACTTACGGCGAGTGAGATTAAAACGTAAATATTTTTATATTTTATTCCGGAAAATTCATTCGTTTTACGAAATGCTGAAAGCGAGGATCATCTTTTAAAAATGAACAGGATGGAAAGGATCTTATGAATGGAAGTATACTTTCCCGTTGTACAAATGACTGTTCCATAAATTCAATGGCCTTGTCATATTTTTTTGAAAAATAAGAGGCAGCACAAAGAACTAAACCTGAAATAAACTCAGTCTTTGAACGCATGATCAATTCATCATAAATTTTTTCGACCTCTAAGTCCATTTCTCTTAACGAATAAACCCAGGCTAGTTCAACTAACGGAATGGGATTTCGGGAAGAAACCTGGGCACATGTTTTCAAGGCCTCAGTAGCTTCTTCGTATCTTTTTAGCCCAGCCAAACTTATTCCCAATGCTCTGAATCCCGGAAAGAAACTTGCATCTAGTTCGATGGCCATCCTGGCTGATCGTAACGCTTCTTCAAACTTACCAGCATTTATATACGCTACTGATAATACCTGGTGAGATAGTGCGACCAATGGTTCCAGTCGCACGACGAGTTTTTTTGCTTCCTCAATGCCTTCTTCGAATCTGCCTTCTACATATGATAAAAAATAGCTATGCCAGTAATGAGCTGGTGCATAGTGGGGATTGATCTCAAAGACACGCTGAAACCTTTTTTTAGCTTCCGCCCAATTCCAATCATAATAAACACTTATGAATGCTAATGTAGTAAAGGCCTCTACATTAAAAGGGTTTAATTGAATGGCATCTTCAGCATTTTGTCTTGCTATAGGCATTCCTTCTTTTGGAGGTATTGCGCCATAGAAAGATAAAAGCGAATACGCATCAGCCATTCCCGAATAAGCCAACGAAAATTCCGGATCTGTTTCCGATGCTTCCTTAAAATATTCAAGTGCTTTTTTGATCCCGCTTCCACGTTTGTTCAAATAGAACCTACCTTTCAAATAAAGATCGTAGGCCTCTTTATTTGCCGTCCGCTTATCATTAATAAGGGCTTTATCTTTCTCGAGAAAGGTCATTTTTAGTTCTTCAGTAATGGCTAAAGCGATCTCATCCTGGATGGCAAAAATATCATGCAGATCACGATCATATCTTTCGGACCATAATTGAATTCCATCTTCTGCATTGATCAGCTGAGCCGTGATTCGAAGTCTTAAGTTTTGTTTACGTATACTTCCCTCTAATAACGTACGCACATTCAATTTTTGTCCAACGGATCGCAGATCGATATCTCTGCCCTTAAAATGAAAAGATGAAGTGCGGCCGGCAACCCTAAGGTCTTTTATGTGGGTTAATAAGTTGACGATCTCTTCTGTTATTCCATCGCTGAAATATTCCTGGTCAGGATCGTTGCTCATATTCAGAAATGGTAGAACAGCGATTGATTTTTCGATCCCTTTTTTTTCAATGACCTTTTCGCCCTTACCTTCAAGTGCATCGCTTTCGGGAATTTTAATACCAGCATTGCTAATTGCGAAAATTTCTACCTGGTCTTTTACGTTTTTCAATGCAAACTTGCCAAGAGAAGTTGTTTGAATATCTTTTTGATTTTTGATATCATCGTAAGCTTTCCCTGAAATAAAAATGCTGCCAGGTAAAGCAAATGATTCAAGTCTCGATGCAATATTTACGCCATCGCCATAGATATTATTTTCATCAAAGATCACATCGCCTGTATGCATACCAATTCGAAGAGGTACTACCGGTTCTGATTGCATATACAATTGCAATGCAACTGCTGCCCTTACTCCTTCAATAGTGCTGACAAAGCTGCACATGGCACCATCGCCACGGAACTCGAGTATTTTACCCTGATGTGCGGCTACTTCTTCTTCAAGTTTTTTCTTTAGTTTTTGTCGCCAGTTCATTGCTAATGCCTCATCCTCCTGCATCATAGCCGTATAACCAACAATGTCGGCGAACATAATAGCTGCGAGTTGGCGTATAGATGGCATAGTAGATTCTATTCTCTGAAGATAATAAAAATAGCCCCTTATTGTCGGGACTATTTTTATTATTAATCGTAGTTAAGTTTTATTTTAACTATGCTTCCGCTTCCATCATTCGCTTCGCTCAGGATGACAATCATGCTTCGGCTTCTATGTATGATTCTATCGGTTCACATGTGCAGATCAAATTCCGGTCACCATACGTGTTATTAACTCTTGCAACAGAAGGCCAGAATTTATTTTGTGTAACATAATACATCGGGAATGCTGCTTGTTCTCTTGTATAGGGTTTGTTCCAATCGCTTGTTACAACCATTGCTTGTGTATGAGGTGCATTTTTCAATGCATTATTTTTCTTATCCATTTTTCCTTCATCAATATCTCTTATTTCCTGGCGAATGCTAAGCAGTGCGTCACAGAAACGATCGAGTTCCGCTTTGTCTTCACTTTCTGTTGGCTCAAAGCTCATTGTCGGCGCATGAAAACCATAATCTATTAAACGTTTTGCAACATCTTCTGCTTCTATCTCCGCAGATTTTTTAAATGGTCGCAGATCAACAATGAATTCATGAGCACACTGGCCATTATGATTTGTATAAAGTATCTCAAACTGTCCCTGTAATCTTGCACGCATATAGTTTGCATTCAGGATAGCATATTCAGTTGCATTTTTTACTCCAACATATCCTAACATTCTTATATAACCATAACTAATAAGAAGGATAGATGCAGAACCATAAGGTGCTGCTGAAACCGCACCATTTATTGTTAACTGTTGATCGTGGACTGTCGACACATGACCTGGTAAATGTTTAGCTAAATGTTTTTTCACACAGATGGGCCCCATGCCCGGACCTCCACCACCATGTGGTATTGCAAATGTTTTATGCAGGTTCAAGTGACAAACATCAGCGCCTATCAGACCAGGTGCAGTTAATCCAACCTGCGCATTCATATTTGCACCATCCATATACACTTGTCCGCCATGCTGGTGAATGATATCAGTAATTTCTTTAACTGTCTCCTCATATACACCATACGTACTCGGGTAGGTAATCATAATGCCCGAAAGATTTGCTGAATGCTCAGCTGCTTTTGCTTTCAGATCATTCACATCGATATAGCCATTTTCCAATGCTTTTACTACAACTACTTTCATTCCTGCCATCACTGCACTAGCAGGGTTTGTACCGTGTGCAGAAATTGGGATCAGCATAACATTACGATGACCATTATTGTTTGCTTCGTGATAATCACGAATGGCTAACAAGCCGGCATATTCTCCTTGTGCGCCGCTGTTTGGTTGCAGACTGCAGGCATCAAGTGCGGTGATCTCACATAAATATTTTGAAAGATCATCAACAATTTGCTTGTAGCCGTCTGTTTGATCTGCTGGGGCAAATGGATGCATCTTGCTCCAATGAACCCAGCTCAATGGGATCATTTCAGAAGCTGCGTTCAATTTCATCGTACAACTTCCGAGTGTGATCATCGAGGTATTCAATGAAAGATCTTTATTCTCCAATGATTTTATATAACGCATCATCTGGCTTTCGCTGCGATGAGTATTAAATACGGGATGCGTTAAGAATAAGGAAGTTCTTGATAGTCCCTGGGGAATATGATCTGGTTCATCATCATGATGTATATCGAAACTCACAGGATTCTTATCATCTTCAAAACAATTGATAAGATCATACAGATCTTCTGTAAGCGTTGTTTCGTCAATTGAAATGCTGATATAGTTGTTATCTGTATATCGCAGATTGATCTGCTGTCTTTCTGCTTTTTCTTTTATTGATGAAATATTATCGGCTTTGACGGTGATGGTATCAAAGAAATTTGTTGACACCAGTTCAAATCCTAATTCTTCAATTGCATCGGCAACCGTTTGTGTTAGTACAGCAACTCTTTTTGCAATATTCTTTAAACCATCAGGGCCATGAAACACTGCGTACATAGCAGCCATATTTGCCAATAATGCCTGTGCCGTACAAATATTTGAAGTAGCTTTTTCTCTTTTTATATGTTGTTCTCTTGTTTGCAATGCCATTCTCAATGCCCGGTTATTATTTGCATCAACACTTATTCCGATAATACGACCGGGTATGCTTCTTTTAAAATCATCTTTAGCAGCAAAAAAGGCAGCATGAGGTCCACCGTAGCCAAGAGGCACACCGAACCGTTGTGCAGAACCAATTGCACAATCAGCTCCGAGTTCACCGGGAGGCGTGAGTAATGTTAAAGCCAGCAGATCCGTTGCCATAACGACAAATGCTCCTGCTCCATGCACACGATTGATAAATTCACGATAGTCTTCTATTGAGCCTTTGTCATTAGGGTATTGAACAATAGCTCCGCAATAAGTGGAATCGATGTCTGCCTTTCTATACTCACCCGTTACGATCTCGATCCCGATCGGTTTTGCTCTTGTATGTAAAACATCTTTTGTTTGCGGGAAAATTTCATTGTCAACAAAGAACTTTGGATGCGTGATATGATCATGCTTGTTCAATGTATTAAAGAACATCGTCATCGCTTCTGCGGCGGCCGTTGCTTCATCAAGCAAACTTGCATTTGCAATTGGTAATGCCGTCAGGTCACTCACCATTGTTTGGAAATTCAATAAACTTTCTAAACGGCCCTGTGATATTTCAGCCTGGTAAGGGGTGTATTGTGTGTACCAACCCGGGTTCTCAAACACATTCCTGAGAATAACAGAAGGAACGATAGTAGGCCGATATAATTTTTATAAACTTTATTCTGCAATGAAACTTCTTTGATATGCTGCAGGTACTGGTGCTCACTCATTGCAGCAGGCAAATTCAATTCGTGTTGCATACGGATGGCTGGCGGAACAGTTCTGCTGATCAATGTATCAAGATCAGATACACCGATCGTTTTCAGCATTTGCTTTGTTGAGTGTTCATCGGGTCCGATGTGACGGGAAATAAATTCGCAAGATTGTTTTTCAAAAAGATCCATAGTTTTCTCCTTGTCTGTTATTGATAATTCAGCGCCGCAAAGTTAAGGTTGCAAAGGCTAATAAAATGCTGATTGTTCAACTGTGGAAAACAGGTTGTTACTTTGTGACATGGCGGAGGATATCTTGAAAAACTGGGAGAAGAAATCGACTGATAACCAGAAGAAGTACAAGCAATTTCTTCATCGGGCCGATAAAAACAAAGTACTGAAGGCCCTGCCAGACCTGCATGAGGAAGCTTTTTCCAAAATTGATTGTCTTCAATGCGCCAACTGTTGTAAAAATTATTCACCCCGATTTAAAACGCCGGATATAAAAAG
>VBAS01000231.1 GCA_005882975.1 Bacteroidota bacterium
AAAACGATTTCTGCATTGGTAAAAGAACTTTTGTCCGGCAAATAAGTATAATGATCCTTGATATAATTGTTGCTGTGATCATAATTCTAGCTGTTATCAAAGGATACCGGCAAGGATTGATCGTTGCTCTTTTTTCTTTGATAGCATTTGTTATCGGTCTTGCAGCAGCCATAAAGCTGTCCGTTGTGGCTGCAGATTATATAGGCAAAGCGGTAAAAATTTCTGACAAATGGTTGCCGGTAATTTCCTTTGCGGTTGTTTTCTTAATAGTGGTGTTGTTGGTAAGATTGGGCGCAAAATTCATTCAAAAAACAGTTGAGCTTGCAATGCTGGGGTGGGCCAACAGGGTTGGAGGGATTTTACTATATGGGGTTTTGTACCTTTTAATTTTCAGTGTTCTTCTATTTTATGCGGATCAAATGAATTTTATAAAGCCAGAAACTAAAAAGGAATCTGTTACCTATTCCTACATTCAGCCCTGGGGACCGAAAATAATGGACGGACTAGGAAAAATTATTCCAGTTTTTAAAGGAATGTTCCAGGACCTTGAAGATTTTTTTGATAAGGTTTCCAAAGAAGTGCCACCGGCCAATTAATTTTTGAATCGCAGCATTCAATTAACCCTGAACTTTGCAGTAAATCATCTATTTTAGCAAAAATTAATTGCTTGCAATATTATGCCCTACGAGGTAAAAAATAAGGATAAGTTTAGGTTTGTGGAAGAAGGTGAGGGAGAACCCCTTGTGCTTCTGCATGGCCTTTTTGGAGCACTTAGCAACTTTGAAACTCTCATTGAATATTTTCGTCAGCATAATAAAGTTATTGTTCCCATTCTTCCATTATTTGAATTAGACATTCTTCATTCAACAGTCGGTGGGATAGCTAAATTTGTGCATCGTTTTTTAGAATCAAGAGATCTAAAAGATGTAAATCTTCTTGGCAATTCTCTTGGTGGTCATGTTGCGTTGCTTCATGTACTAAAACATCCCGAAAGGATCAAGTCATTGACATTAACGGGCAGTTCAGGTTTATTTGAAAACGGAATGGGTGATAGTTACCCCAAAAGAGGCGACTATGAATACATAAAGAACAAAACTGAGCTCACATTTTATGATCCTAAAACTGCTACAAAAGAATTAGTGGATGAAGTTTACGGCATCATAAATAACCGGATAAAAGCGATCAAAATAATTTCCCTTGCAAAAAGCGCCATTAGAAATAATCTTGGCGAAGAGCTCAATCAAATCAAACAACCTACGTTATTAATATGGGGGAATAATGACAATATTACCCCGCCCTTTGTAGCCCGTGAGTTCAATAAGTTGATACCCAACAGTGAATTACATTTTATAGATAAATGCGGGCATGCTCCAATGATGGAGGTGCCTGATGAATTCAATATCATCTTGCATAAATTTTTAAAAAAACTCAACGAGCCTGCAACAGTAGCATAGGAGTTGCTGTCTCTAAATGAAAAGCCGCTATTCATGTTAACCCGTGAACTCATATCTCCATCTTTACCTGTTCTTCATTTGCATGATAAAGTTTTTAATTCGCTGCAGATGATGAATGATTGCCACGTATCTCACCTTGCAGTAGATGACGATGGAAAATATGTAGGCTTAGTGAATGAAGAAAGTTTGATGCAGCAGGCGGATGATACCGTTGAGATCAGCGAAATGAAAGAAGGCTTTACAGGTTTCTTTGTAAATGAAAATGATCACTTTCTCAAAGCACTGCAACTTGCTGTAGAAAACAGGCTTAGTGTTATACCTGTGATCGACGACAATAAAAATTTGCTTGGTGTAGTTAGTTATCGTGAATTATTGAAACAAGCATCAGAATTCATGAATGTAAAAGATCCTGGCGGGTTAATTGTATTGGAATTGGAGACAAATAGTTACTCTTTTAGTGAAATAAGCCGGCTTGTGGAAACAAATGATGCACAAATAACACAATTGAATACTTATACAAATCCACAAACAGGGTTAATGCAGGTTACAATAAAGATCAATAAAACCGAAATATCAGATATTGTCGCCACTTTTCAACGCTACGAGTATAATGTAAAATATTATTTTGGCGAAGAATTGTATGAGAATGAATTGAGGAGTAATTACGATAACCTGATGAATTATCTCAAACTCTGATGATTTTTTCTCTTCTCTTTAAGCCTCGGGATATCTTATCTTAGAAATTGGTTTTATACAATAGAGTTATGCAGCGGATGGCGAAATTTTTAGTGATCATTTTGATAACAGTAATGTCTGCCGGTTTTATCCAGGCGCAAACCAGTGTACAAGGTATATCCATTTCAGATTCCCTTAAACATTATTCTCAGCAACCGGGTTCCGCGAATACTTTTACTATCAGGGAGATCGCTATCTCCGGCAATAAGAAAACGAAAGAGTCGATAATTCTCCGGGAACTTCCTTTTCAATCAGGCGAAATTTACAATCTTTCAGATCTTGTGAAAGAATTTGAAATAGCAAGAAAACAATTATTAAATACTGCATTGTTTCATGAAGTGGTAGTTGCTTTAAAAGGTTTTGAAGGCAATAATATAGATATACTTGTTGCAGTTAAAGAAAGATGGTATTTATTTCCTGTTCCCTATATAAAGTTCGTTGACAGAAATCTTAACCAATGGATCGTGGAACAGCATGCAAAGCTTGACCGGATCAATTATGGATTAAAAATATTATACAACAATGTCAGCGGCCGAAATGATAAAATGAACCTATACCTGATCAATGGATACACCAAGCAAATTTCATTGAGCTATGACAGACCATACATAGACAAGAAAATGAAATGGGGAATAAATTCTGGATTTGCGATTGGCAGTAACAGGGAGGTAAATTACAATACGATCAATGATAAGCAGGTGTTTTTTAAAGACACTAATAATTTTGTTCGCACTTTTTTTAGAGCTTTTGGGGAGGCAACTTACCGCCCCGCAATAAAAACAAGACATCGATTTGGAATTTCTTACACTATTGAAACAATAACGGATACTATCGTATCACTTAATCCCAAATATTTTACAGATGGAAGAGATAAGATCTCTTTTCCTGAATTTTATTACCTCATGAATTATACGGATGTAGATTATAACCCTTATCCATTAAAAGGATATATAGTCGAACTGTATCTTGCGAAAAGGGGTCTTAATAAAGAAATAAACATGTGGTTGTTGAGTGCAAAAGCAAGTGGCAGTTGGGAGGTAGCAAAAAAAACATACTTCGGTGCAAAATTAGCCGGTGTAGTAAAATTTCCTTTTAATCAGCCTTATTTTAATCAACGCTTGCTTGGATACGGTGATTTTTTTATGCAGGGATATGAATATTATGTGATAGATGGAGTAGCCGGCGGATATGCAAAAGCAAGTTTGACAAGAGAGATCCTGAATTTAGGATTTCGGGTTAAAAGAAAGAAAGACGTAATACCATATCAAATTCCATTTAAGGCCTACGCAAAAACATTTGTAAATGCTGGCTATGCATATCATCCTACTCCTGAAACAAACACACTTAATAATCGCATGCTATATTCATGGGGCGTTGGTATCGATATTCTCACACACTATGATTTTACTTTAAAGTTTGAGTGGAGTTTTAATGTCTTAGGGGAAAACGCTTTATATTTACACAGGAAGACCATTTTCTGATTCTCCACATTTATGAAGATTGCTATTTACAGCAGGTTACTTGAAGAAGATAAACGAAGCGATGTTCAGTTCTTTTTTGATGAATTAGCCCGTCAAAAAATTGCAGTTGCAGTTTTCCTGCCTTTTTTTGAAGAAATAAAAGACCGGATCAATCTTCTTCCCGATACATCCACTTTTTATTTATCCGATGATCTTACGAGTGATATAGAATTTGTGATCAGTCTCGGCGGAGATGGAACTTTATTGGATACCGTGGGATTAGTAAGAGATAAAGGAATACCCATCATGGGAATAAATTTTGGACGACTTGGTTTCCTCGCAAGTATCGGACGTGAGCAATTAGCAGATGCTGTAAAAGCATTAAAAAAGCAAACATATGTGATCGACAAAAGAACGATGATCCACGTGAATGCAAGTATCTCTATGTTTGGCAATGTACCTTTTGCCTTAAATGAATTTTCAATTCATAAAAGAGATACGGCGCCAATGATAAAGATCCATACTTATCTCAATGGGGAATTTTTAAATACTTATTGGGCCGATGGATTGATCGTGGCCACGCCGACAGGTTCTACCGGTTATTCATTAAGTTGCAATGGACCAATCATGTTCCCTGATTCAGGCAGTTTTTTAATAACGCCGGTGGCGCCACATAACTTAAATGTAAGATCGATCGTTGTGCCAGATGATAATATCATTTCATTTGAGATTGAAAGCCGTACAGACCAGATAATTTGCGCACTTGATAGTCGCAGGGAAATAGTAAGCAAAAATGTACAACTGGCTGTTAAAAAAGAAACATTCTTACTTAACCTGCTTCGACTAACTGAAAATAATTTCCTCCAAACACTGCATAATAAACTGACATGGGGTCTTGATAAAAGGAATTAGAATGAATGCTGGATTTTAGCAGAAGTTCCATCAATAAAAACATGTGGGTAATAATCTGTGAAATCCTTATTAATCTATGCAATCCGGGATAGTTTTTTTCGTTTTAAGGGACTGAATTCTTATTTTGCAAGATGTTTAGGACGGTATTACTACTAACGGTTACAGGTTTATCTTCTCTTTTTGTTTCTGCCCAGCGTGAAGCGGTAGTACAGGAAGGTGAGTTTGGTGTTGGTATTGGTGCCGGGCACTACTTCGGCGATCTAAATACCAGGGCTCATGTGAACAGACCCAAGATCGCTGCAACCGCTTTCTTCCGTAAAAATTTTGGAAATTATATTGCTTTAAGAGTAGGTGCAAGCTTTGCACAATTAGGCTATTCCGATATTTATAATACTCATAATGATTACATGAAGGCCCGCAACCTGAGTTTTAATTCCAATGTATGGGAATTGGCACTCCAGGGTGATTTTAATTTTTTTCGTTTTATGCCCGGCGAACCAGGGTATAACTTCACACCGTATATAACTTTTGGCATTGGTGTTTTTAATTATGATCCATTTGCAATGCTGGGTGGTCAAAAATATTTTCTTCGGCCGTTGAATACAGAAGGCCAGGGCAACTCTTTATATCCGGATCGCAAGCCCTATGGATCTATGGCATTCTGCATTCCTTTTGGCGCAGGGTTCAAGTACTGCATCAACGAAAATATAAATGTTGGTTTTGAAATTGTGCATCGTGTAACAGGCACTGACTATCTTGATGATGTAAGCACCACTTATGTTGATCCATCCGTATTTCCTCCACTACCTGATGGTAGTCCCTCACCGGCTTATTTGCTGCATGATCGTTCTTATGAACTCGGTGAACCAATTGGAATAGTGGGAAGACAACGTGGTGTCAGCACTCAGAAAGATCAGTTCATTACAGGAATATTTTATATCTCATTCAATCTTCAGAGTTATAAATGCCCATCAGCAAATTAAGTCAGTAAAAATATTTTTTTAAGAACTACCGACAGGTAGTTTTTTTATTTTCTTACCTTAATGGTGTTTAACGATTGGTATGGCATAATAAATGCCGGTATGTTTTACTTACAATTAAACTAATAACCATGACACTAATTGGATTTCTGGTTCTGTTAGCAATAGCCGCGATCTGCGGTGCAATAGGACAATCAATAGCAGGGTATGATCTTGGCGGATGCCTCGTATCAATAATAGTTGGTTTTATTGGAGCCTATCTTGGAATGTGGCTCGCTGGAAAAATGGGATTACCCGAATTCTTTACTATTAATATACAGGGAAAACCATTTCCAATTATATGGTCAGTGATCGGCTCGGCGTTGTTTACACTTATTGTAGCATTAATACGAAGGGCTGTTCTTGGAGGAAGGAGGTATTGATTTTTTTCTAATTCAGCATTCTGCTTATTATCATTTTATAACTGTGATATCAGTTCAATTTCTTACTTTTTTGAAATCCTGACTTCAAGATTTGTTTTCTTAACTTTGGTCGCTAAATTTTTATCGTAAGATGTCTGATCTATTAAGCCAGGTTGATAAGACTCGTCTGCCCCGTCACATTGCGATCATTATGGACGGAAATGGACGTTGGGCAAAAGAACAGGGACAAGACAGGCTTTTTGGTCACTTACATGGAGTGGAAAGTGTAAGAAATATTGTAGAAGGTTGTGCCGAGCTTGGTGTTGAATATTTAACCCTTTATGCTTTTTCTACTGAAAATTGGGACAGACCTGAATACGAGGTAGTGGGATTAATGGAGTTATTGGTTTCTACGATCCATAACGAAGTAGAGAGCCTTCATAAAAATAATATTCGTTTGCATGTAATAGGAGATATGAATATGCTGCCAGATTATGCAAAAAAGGAATTAGAGGAGGCACTAGCTCATACGAAGAACAATACTGGTTTGAATCTTATCATGGCTTTGAGTTACAGCGGGAGGTGGGAATTATTGAATGCAGTTAAAAGCATAGCTCATAAAGTAAAAAAAGGAGAGCTGGCTGTGGAAGATATTGATCAGGATACATTACAGCAACACTTGGTTACTAGTGATTTTCCTGATCCTGAACTGATGATAAGAACAAGCGGCGAATACCGGATCAGTAATTTTCTTTTATATCAATTGGCCTATGCAGAATTATATTTTACACATGTTCGCTGGCCGGATTTTAGAAAGCAGCATTTGTATGAAGCCATCATTGATTACCAGGGAAGAGAAAGGAGATTTGGAAAAACGGGAGAACAGGTAAAAACTGAGGAAATCAGCCATTAATTCAACTCAATTCAGTCCTATTTGCCAATCAAGTCAAATGTGCCGCTTGATTAATGATGGAACTTTTTAATTTGACCAATTTGTTTACTTTCTTTAACAAACACTTCAAATTTTTACCGTTAATTTGCCGCCTTTAAGGCTATCCCTGTGGATTTTTCAATGAACTCCTTTGGGCTTTTTTATATTGACTGAACAGATCAACTAACAATGCAAAGAACTCTACAAAGATTTTGCTTACTGCTTACGGTAGTTTTTACTTCCATTATCAGTGTAAATGCTCAAAACCCGACGGATACAATACCGAAGCCCACTTCAGTCGATCCTAATCTACTTGCCTGGCAAAACGCTACCCGGCCAAAAGAATATATTATTTCAAACATAAAAGTCACAGGTGTTTTTTATCTCGATTCAGCAATTGTTGCAAGCATATCCGGTTTACAAGTAGGCGATAAAATTTTGCATCCGGGTGGCGATGGCTTTCCAAAAGCAATTGCAAATCTTTGGAAGCAACGTTTATTTTCAAACGTAGAGATATATGTAACCAAAGTGGATGGTGATAATATCGAAATTGAGATCCATGTAATGGAAAGACCACGACTCGGTAACTATGCCTTTAAAGGGATAAAAAAATCTGAAGAAGAGGAATTGGTAGGGAAAATAGGGTTGGCGAAACAAACAATTGTAACAGAAAATACCCGCCGCACTGCTAATGAGGTTATAAAAAAATATTATGGAGAGAAAGGATATCTCAACTTAAAACTTGAGATAAAGGAGAGAGTTGACACAAGTTTTGTCAATTCCATTTTCATGACGTTTATTATTGATAAAGGTGAGAAGGTAAAAGTGAATAACATTAATTTCTTTGGCAACGAAACTGTTTCAGATCTTAAGTTAAAGAAAAAAATGAAAGGCACACATGAAGTGAGCCGTTTGACTCTTTTCCCGGATAAAGATTCAACGATCTTCGGAGACAATCCGCATACGACTTTTAAGCAATATTTGCATGACAAGGGTTTTATGTCTCTTAGTAAAACAAAGAATTTTCTCGATCCCTGGTTTCGGTTCAAATTATTCTCCTCTGCAAAATTCAATGAAAAGAAGTTTAATGAAGACCAGGAAAAGATCATTGACTATTATAACGCCATTGGTTACCGTGATGCGATAATTGAGGAGGTAAAACCTTATACGATCTCCAGTGGAAATATCAATATTGATTTTAAAATAAGTGAGGGTCATAAATATTATTTTGGAAATATTACCTGGAAAGGAAATTCGAAATATAGTGACTCAGTACTCAGTGTTATCTTAGGAATTCATAAAGGCGACGTTTATAATATTGAAACACTGAATCAGCGTTTGGGCAAACAACTTACGCCGGAAGGTGGGGATATCAGCGGATTATACATGGATGATGGTTATCTCTTTTTCCGTGCCGAAGCGGTGGAAACAGCCGTTTATAACGATACGATCGATCATGAAATAAGACTTATTGAAGGTCCTCAGGCAAGAATTAAGAATATAAAAATTTCAGGTAACGACAGAACAAAAGAACATGTGATCCGTCGTGAATTAAGAACAATACCAGGAGAACTTTTTAGCCGTCAAGACCTTATTCGTTCGCAAAGAGAATTGGGCCAGCTAAATTATTTTAACCAGGAAACCATTGGTATCAACCCGATCCCAAATCCTGAAGATGGAACAGTTGATATTCATTATAAGGTGGAAGAAAAATCTTCTGACCAGTTGGAACTTTCTGCAGGTTGGGGCGGAGGAATTGGTCTTACAGGAACAGTCGGTGTTTCATTCAATAATTTTTCTATTAAAAATATTTTCAATAGAAAATCCTGGGATCCTTTACCAACAGGTGATGGACAAAAACTGAGTCTTCGATTGCAATCAAATGGCAAGCAATACAGTTCATATAATTTTTCATTTACCGAACCATGGCTTGGTGGTAAAAAAAGAAATTCATTGACTGTTTCTTTTTATAAAAGCAAATATGCTAATGGATATAATTATGGAACTGGCCGATTTGACGATGCAATAGCCAAGAACAGTTACATGAAAACAACAGGCTTCAGTGTATCACTTGGCAAGCAATTAAAATGGCCGGATGATTATTTCAGCCTTATTCATACAGTTAGCCTTACACAGTATAACATGAAAAACTACCCGGTATTTCCGGGACTTGATAGTGGTATTTCAACCAACATAAGCTATAAAATTACATTACAAAGAAATTCTGCAGGTCCTAATCCGATTTTCCCTACCAGCGGTTCTAATTTCCTGGCAAGCCTTCAGTTTACACCACCATATTCTCTTTTTAACGAGAATATTGAAATAGAAAACTCATATAGGCATCCTGAATATCACAAATGGAGATTCAATGCGGAGTGGTATGTTCCGCTTGGTAAACCGATGGGAGCAGAAAAGAACAGGCAGTTTGTTTTAAAGGTTGCAGCAAAGTATGGGTTCATGGGAAAATATAATCGCAATCTCGAAGTATCACCATTCGAAAGATTCCAGCTTGGTGATGCGGGAATGTCAAATAGTTTTGGTGTTTTGGGATACGATATCATTGCACATCGTGGTTATCCAATTTATCAAAACTCAAATCCCAGCATCAATCCAATTGATGATGTATCACAAGCATCAAGATTCTTTACCATCTTTAATAAGTATGTGCTGGAGATGCGTTATCCATTTACCACTAATCCTCAAAGTACTATTTACGGCCTGGCATTTTTCGAGGCTGCAAATGGCTGGTATACTTTCAAAGATTATAATCCATTCCGTCTTCGTCGTAGCGCCGGCGTAGGTATGCGTTTCTTCCTGCCGATGTTTGGTTTATTAGGATTTGACTACGGTGTCGGTTTTGACAGAATACAACCTGGTCAGGGATTAAAATCAGCAACCAAGTTTACATTTATGCTGGGCTATGAACCGGAATAAAAATATTTTTAACCAAACTTCATTACTACTATTTAACTTTCGTTGCGACGCTCCGTTCAACATATTATTCAATGTTCAGCAAATGCGTCGTTCCGATAAGCTAATAGGATATGTTCTGTAATTCTATTCATCATTAAAACATTTCAATATGAAAAAAGTATTGCTTGTAGTTTGTAGCTTATGGCTTGCATCATTTGCCGTAAATGCACAGAAATACGCCATTATTGATACCAAATACATTTTGGATAAAATGCCTGAGTATAAAGATGCACAAACCAAACTTGATGCTATTGCCGCAGGCTGGCAAAAAGAAATTGATGACCAACAAGCAGATCTTGATAAAATGTACAGGGACTTTGAGGCTGAGCAAGTAATGCTTAGTGAGGAGCTTAAGAAAAAAAGAGAAGATCAATTATTCAATAAAGAAAAAGCTGTGCGTGATCTGCAGCGTAAACACTTTGGTTTTGAAGGCGATCTATACAAGAAAAGACAAGAGCTTGTAAAGCCTGTTCAGGATAAAGTCTACAATGCAATTCAGAAGCTGGCTGTACAGCGTAGCTACGATTTTATTTTAGATAAAAGTGAAGGAATTACCGTTATCTTTGCCGACCCAAAATTGGACAAGAGCGAAGATGTATTAAAGGAATTGGGAATAAAATAAAACAAGATCCGGTAGCCATAAAATGTTAAAGATTTCTGAAGAGGCAACTTTACTCCTCAGAAAATACTCATAAAAAACAATAACGTAAATCAAAATGAAAAAGATCATTGCAATTTTTGTGTTGGCTGCCAGCCTGGTTAGTGGCACTGTAGAGGCTCAAACCAAATTTGGATTTATTCGGGTGGATGAAGTAGTATCCCTGATGCCTGAATTGAAGAAGATTGATACACTACTCACAAGTTATCAAAACGATACTTTACCGAGAACGTATAATTATCTTCTGTCCAATTATCAGCATTACGATAGCATCGCAAACGATTCTGCTCATCAAACATTAGTAGTTCGCCAGCAAGCTTCAAGACAAAGAACAGATTATCTCGGTGAATTACAGAACTGGCAAACTTCAGCTCAACAGTTGATAGAAGCAAAACAAAATGCCCTTTTACAGCCCGTATATGATAAAGTACTAAAAGCAATTGATGATGTAGCCAAAGAAAAAGGATATACTTATGTATTTAACAGGGAATCATTATTAGTAGGACCACCGGCAGATAATTTATTGCCAATGGTTGCGGAAAAACTAAAAGTGAAGGTACCTACAGGCACACAAGCACCGCCAATACAGAGACCAGCTCCAAAAACTGGTAACTAAGGTTTATCCAAAAACTCCTTACCGGAAAACAAATATTTGAAAGAGGCTGTTGCTTACAACAGCCTCTTTTACTTTTGCATTATGTCTTCACTTACACCTATCGGCATTTTTGATTCTGGCTATGGCGGCTTAACAGTAATGCGGGAGATCGTATGCAAGCTTCCTCGATACGATTATATTTATCTGGGCGATAATGCAAGGGCTCCGTATGGTCCAAGATCTTTTGAAACTGTTTATCGCTATACATTGCAATGCGTGAAATGGTTCTTTGACCAGGGTTGTCCACTCGTTGTGCTGGCATGTAACACAGCATCCGCAAAAGCATTACGAACGATCCAACAAAATGACCTTGCTAAAATTGATCCACAGAAAAGAGTATTGGGTGTAATAAGGCCAACAACAGAGGTTATCGGTAATTTTTCCGATTCAAAGAACATTGGGATATTAGCAACATCGGGAACAGTTAGCTCCAATAGTTATGTAATAGAGATCGAAAAGTTTTTTCCCGAGGTTAAAGTATTTCAGCAGGCATGTCCTATGTGGGTGCCGCTCGTCGAGAATGAAGAATATGATACACATGGTGCAGATTTCTTTGTTAAAAAATATATTAACCAGCTGCTTGATCAATCACCGGTAATTGATACGATTTTATTAGCCTGCACACACTATCCCTTGCTTCACGATAAGATCAGGGAATTTACGCCGGCCGATATTAAAATTTTATCACAGGGCGAAATTGTTTCGAATAGCCTGGCTGATTACCTACAGAGACATTCAGAAATTGAAAGAAAACTAAGCCGTGGTGCAAGCCATCATTTTTATACGACTGATTCCACAGAAGATTTCGACAGGCATGCGGCGAATTTTTATGGTGCAGAAATTAGATCTTCTCATGTTGATCTTGATGTTCAAAAAGTTTGATGCTCAAGGAACTGGAAGTACAAGAGTGCGACGCAACTGAGCCAAATCAAGGTATTGAAGTTCGGCTCATAAAAAACTTCCATCAAGTCTCAAAAATCTAAAATCCGAAACCTTAAATCTGCAATCGAACCCCTACCTTTGCCCTCCTTTCACAAACAGTGGAAAGTGGTGTTTCCACTGGTGAATTAAATAACCCGTTTCTCCACGGGCATTTTTAAAAAGGAAAAATTAAGATTATGCCAGGTAAAAAAAGAACATATCAACCACATAAACGCCGCCGTAAATCAGTACATGGTTTTCGTAAGCGTATGAAAACCGCTGATGGTCGTAAAGTATTATCGGCACGTCGCAGAAAAGGCCGTAAGAAACTTACCGTTTCTGACGAAAGAAAAGCGAAATAAAAACACGGATCCTTACAGGGATCTAAGAAGTTTATATAATTTATAGCTCCGATCTTTCGGGGCTATTTTATTTAAAAGTATCTCTTTAAATCTGTGAGAAAACAATTCACACTTGGAAAAGAAGAAAGGCTGAAGAGTCGAAAGCAAATAGAAAACCTGTTTGATAAAGGAAGGAGCTTTGTTATTGCTCCGTTCAGGATCTATTATATAGTCAATAGCGAAGTGCCCATACAGAAAGGAGAAAGCGGGTTGAAATTCGGAGTCGGAGTTTCGGCAAAGAATTTTAGAAAGGCAGTGGATCGCAATCGAATTAAAAGATTAACAAGAGAGGCATGGCGTTTGCAAAAAAATGACATAAAAGAAAAGGTCGGAGAAACACAAAGGCAGTTAAATGTGTTTCTTATTTATACAGGAAAAGAACTTCCTGATTTTACAACAGTAAAAGATAAAGTAGCTATAGCTTTGAAAAAGTTATCGGATAAAATAGATGAAAACATTTCTGCGAATTCTTAGTCTTCCTTTTATTGCATTGATAAAAATTTATCAATGGATCATTTCTCCCATACTTGGTCCCAAGTGTCGGTTTACACCAACCTGTTCCCACTATGCAGCTGAAGCATTGAAGAAGCATGGCGTTTTTAAAGGAATGTGGCTGGCTATTAAAAGGATCTCACGATGTCATCCATGGGGAGGTAGCGGCTATGATCCGGTACCGTAAATAAGCGGTGTTTCCGTACTAACAAGGGTTCATCCATAAATAAGTATCTTGTACAGTACAAAAGCCACACGTTGACTACAGTTTCTATAATTGAAGATGATCCGCATTTCAGGGCAGGACTTGAAGTTTTAATACGCAACTCAAAAGAATTTGCAGTTATTTCAAGTTTTTCTTCTGCGGAAGATGCATTACCTCAAATAATAAAACAAGTTCCTGATATTGCTATTGTTGATATAAAACTTCCGGGTAAAAGCGGTGTAGAATTGATCAAAGAATTGAAACATGCTTTACCTGATCTTCTTTGCATGGTTTGTTCGTATTATGATAGTGATGATTATGTTTTTAATGCAATAAAAAACGGTGCTAGCGGATATTTGCTGAAGGACGCACAACCGCAGGAAATTATAGATTCACTGGAAGAATTGAAGCGTGGAGGCGCTCCCATGAACCGGTATATTGCCAAGAAGATAATATCAACATTCCATGAAAAGATCATCGTTCATCATTTGGCAGAATTAACCTCAAGAGAAAACGAGGTGTTAAGCCTGGTAGCAGAAGGATTATTGATCAAAGAAATATCGGACCAGCTTTCATTAAGCCACTATACGGTTAAAAGCCATTTAAAAAATATTTATACAAAGCTGCACGTAAGAAATAAAGTGGAAGCAATAAATAAACTGAATGATACCAGAAGATAGATGGCATAAAAAAGGCTTTGATCCCAAAGCCTTTTACATTACCCTGAACTAAATTAATTTTTCTTCTGCAATGCATAATCAATGGACCATTTTCCGGCGCCGCTTACCAATAATGCAATCGCCATCCCGATAATTAATAGATGAAACTCGTACCCTTCTCCTTTTAAATTTCCATACCAGTTCATAAAAAATCCGTTTTGAAAATGACTGGTTACAATAATGCCGGTAAAAAGAGAAATGATCCCTATCGCGACGATCCTTGTTGCAAAACCGAATATCAATGCAATGGCACCAAAGAATTCAATGGCGATCACGAGAAATGCTATGATCCATGGCAAGCCTGCCGTACCGGTAAGAAATCCCATTGTTCCATTAAATCCATAACCGCCAAACCAACCCAGCATTTTTTGTGCGCCATGCGGAAATAATATAAGACCTAATACGATCCTTATAATTGTAGAGGCGTTGCTTTCGTTTGTTTGAAATATTTTTTTCATGATAGCCCTTGTTTTAGAATGTAAAATTGCAACAACAAAGAGTTGCAGCCATTGATGCAGGAGAAGAAATAACCTTGATATATGTTAAGAGGATCTGTTAACCTTATTATAACTGCTGCGGATGCGACTGAGTGATTCAGGAGTAATGCCCAAATAGCTTGCAATTTGTTTCAGCGGTAGTCGCTGTTCCATTAATGGATATTTTTCAATAAAAGAACAATAACGTTGATCAGCTGTCTGGCTTAGCGTTGCATTGATACGTTCCTGCATAGAAATAAATGCGTATTGCAACAAATGCCTGAAGAATCTTTCGAACTTGGGCACTTTTAAATATAACTCATCATGCGATACCTTATCGAGGTAAAGCAATTCAGAATCTTCTATTGCATCAATTGTATAACTGGAAGGGTTTTGAGTAAGAAAACTATACATATCGCCGGTCCACCAGTCTTCAATTGAAAATTGGATAACATGTTCCAATCCCTTTTCATCAATAGTATAAGTGCGAAGACATCCTTTTGTCACAAAATATTCATTCCTACATATCTCACCCTCCTGTAATAAGTACTGCTTCTTTCTTAATTTTTTTACTTTAAATAATGAAATAAAATATTGCTCTTCCTCAGGAGTAAGGGTTATAAAGCGGGAAATATTTTTAAGGATGAGGTCGTACATTTTTCAAATTTAAAATAAAAAACCGCAGAGATAGGAATGTATTATCCTCCATCTCTGCGGTTAAATAAGATCATTACAAGCTTATGCCTTTGCCTTTGGCATTGCTACCTCATATCTTTCAGCTACTTTTTTCCAATCAACTACATTCCAGAAAGCAGCAAGGTATTCAGCTCTGCGATTTTGATATTTTAAGTAATAAGCATGTTCCCAAACATCAACGCCAAGTATTGGAGTACCTTTTACTTCGGCTATATCCATTAATGGATTATCCTGGTTAGGGGTTGAAGTGATCTCAAGTTTGCCATCTTTTATAATAAGCCATGCCCAGCCACTACCAAATCTTGTCATACCTGCATTGGCAAATTTTTCTTTAAATGCTTCAAATGTTCCAAATGCATCATGAATAGATTTTGCCAGGTCACCTGATGGAGGGCCACCTGCATTTTCATCAAGGCTTTCCCAGAAGAAAGTATGATTCCAATGACCACCGCCATTATTGCGAACAGCTGGAGAAATTTTGCCTGCACTCTTTACAAGGTCTTCTAAACTTTTATTTTCATGTTCTGTACCAGCAATTGCTTTATTCAGGTTGTCAACATAAGCCTGGTGATGCTTACCATGATGTATTTGCATGGTTGTTGTGTCAATGTGAGGTTCCAATGCATCATGTGCATATGGAAGCGGAGCTAATGTAAATGCCATACGATTAAATTTATCTTGTGATTAATGTTTTACCGGGTAACAAATTTACGAGTGAAATATTGATGCCAAACAATTTGATTTTTCGAGATATGGAATAAAATCCCAGGGTCTTTTGATTTTTAATGTAACTTTCTTCGCAATTATTTTAACTATATGAACAATTCTGGAAATTCACGTCGAAAGTTTATTAAAGGAATTGCTGGTACAGCTATCGCAGCCTCGGTTCCCCAGATCATTAGGGCTACTGGCAATGAAAGAAAGGAAGAAATAAAGCTACAGGAATATTATAGTCCGAATGATAATATTAATGTTGCTTTGATTGGCGCTGGTAATATGGGAACCGGTGATGCACAAACAGCGAAAACAGTTCCGGGAGTTAAAATTATTGCTGCCTGCGATCTTTTTGATCCAAGATTAGAGGAAGCAAAAAAGAATTTTGGCGCTGATATTTTTACTACAAGAGACTATAAAGAGATCCTGGCACGAAAGGATATTGATGCCGTTATTATTGGTACACCTGATCATTGGCATAAAGAAATTGCAGTGGATGCACTTAATAGCGGCAATTGTGAAAAACCAATGGTGCAGCAGATAAACGAAGGTCAGGCTGTTGTTGATGCACAAAAGAAAAGTGGTAAAGTATTACAGGTAGGCAGCCAGGGATTGAGTTCTGTTGGAAATGAAAAGGCAAAAGAGCTCTTTGAAGCAGGAGCGATCGGACAATTGAATTATGTAGAAGGATTCTGGGCACGCAATACTCCCGGTGGTGCATGGCAATATAATTTGCCGGAAGATGCATCTGAAAAAAATCTTGATTGGAAAAGATTTTTAAAAGATAAACCGCAGGTGCCTTATGATCCTAAACGATTTTTCCGCTGGCGTTGTTTTAAGGATTATGGTACCGGTGTATGTGGCGACCTGTTTGTTCATTTGATCTCAAGCCTGCATTATATTATCAGCTCGACGGGGCCGACAAGAATTATGTCAACCGGAGGACTTCGCTATTGGAAAGATGGACGGGATGTTCCGGATATCATGCTGGGCATGTTTGATTATCCACAAACAGAAAAGCATCCTGCATTTAATTTATCATTGCGGGTAAATTTTGTCGATAGCAATCCAAATGGTTCTTATTTCAGAATGGTAGGTAATGAAGGATCGATGACTGTTGAATGGGAACAGGTTACATTGACAAAGAATTTTTCTTATCCTCCGGGTGATTATGCGCAGGTATTGAAAGCAAAACAATATGCTCCTGATTATGATCGGAAGAAAATTAAAGATCCTGAAACAACAGTTTTTAAAGTGCAGGAAGGATACAAAGGAGCACATTATGATCATCATTATAACTGGATGCGTTCAATAAGAGAAGGAAAACCTACTGTTGAAGATGCCTTATTTGGTTATCGTGCTGCAGCGCCTGCCTTGCTTTGTAACGACAGTTATGTCCAGGGAAAAGCTATTAAATGGGATCCTGTTAATTTAAAATTGCTTGCTTAAAAAATATAAAATGAAAAAAAACTTATTAATTATTTGCACAGTTATTGCGACAATGTCATTTATGACAAACAATAAGCAAAAGGATAATACACTTTCAAAACAAGAAAAGAAAGAAGGCTGGAAATTATTGTTTGACGGAACGACGATGAACGGGTGGCGTTTTTATCAAAACAAAAAAGTAGATGATTGGAATATAAAGAACGGTGAGTTGTATTGCAAAATAGAAGGGGTAACTAAAAGAGCTGACCTGATCACAAATGATAAGTATGAAAATTTTGAATTGCAGATCGACTGGAAAATAGCTCCAAAAGAAAACAGTGGTATCATTTATATGGTTACCGAAGATAATGGCGCTACCTACGAATCAGGTCCCGAATATCAGTTGATCGATGATGATGGATATCCTGAAAAAATAAAAGATGTACAGCAATCCGGGGCGAATTATGATATGAATCCGCCAACTGTAAAAGTGGTAAAACCTGTAGGGGAATTTAATCATACAAAGATCGTCGTTAATAAAGGTCATGTTGAACATTGGCTTAATGGAACAAAAGTGGTCGACTATCAATTATGGACTCCTGAATGGGAACAAACAAAAGCAAAAAGCAAATGGAAGGATGTAAAAACATATGGCATGTCAAAGATTGGACATATTGCTTTGCAGGATCATGGCGGTGGTGTTTGGTTCAAGAATATTAAGATAAAAACACTTTGATCATTTTTTAAGCCGGTTAAATTTCTTTCCTTTTTCAACAAAATTTTCAACTATTCCTCTTGTTTCAAGATCACGAAGGATAGATATTGTATACCATGGTATCGATCCTTTGAAGGAAGCAAATTTCTTTTTAATGATCTTTACGACATCATCAGTTAATTCAGTAAATGTTTTTCCTTTGGTATCTTTTAAGCTTTGTAGAATGGCTGCTTTAAAAGGTTCATAAATAGCCGAATCAATTTTAGTTTCTCTTTGGGATTCAGGATGTGTGATCACGGTTTTTTTTGAAGTTGATTTTGCCATTATCTTTTCTTTTTAAAAAAATCTTTCATTAATTGCCCGCATTCTTCTTTCAGTACACCATAAACGATCTCTGATTTTTGATGAAAAGGCCAGTTGGTTCCGGTTATTCTTTTATGTCCATTCTTTTCATCATCAGCGCCCCACACTATTTTACCGATCTTGCTCCAGTACATTGCTCCCGCACACATTAAACAGGGCTCTATGGTTACATAAAGAATTGCCTCAGGTAAATATTTACTTCCAAGTAAATTAAATGCCGATGTCAAAGCGATCATTTCAGCATGAGCGGTAGGGTCACTTAATTTTTCAGTCATGTTACTGCCACGGGCGATGATCTTACCATTTAATACCACTACTGCGCCAATTGGCACTTCATCTTCATCAAAAGCTTTCTTTGCTTCCTTTAGTGCCTGGGTCATATAATATTCATCCGTCATATCTAGAGATAAAAAATTTAAAACACGGGTAGTAAGATAATTTATAATTTATCCTGCGGGTACTCGATTCTTGCTTTATTTCTTATGGTATCCAGTATCTCCATCAGAAGTAATGTATCTGCGTGTGTCATCACAGGGCTTTCAATTAATCCTTTTTTTAAACATTCATTTACATGTCTTGCTTCATAATGATAACCAAAACCGGGTTCTTTTTCAACAGCGATCACTTCTCTTTCGTAAGGTATTTTTTTTGATAATTGAATTGTTGCTGATGGCTCATAAAACCTGGTAGTAAGCGTAATGCATCCTTCAGTCCCGTTTATCTCCGCTTGTGTGGGCAGGTTGGTAACAAATGAAGAAAACAATTGTGCCATTGCTCCATTATTATACTTAAACAGAACAGCGATCTGTTCATCAACACCCGTTGATGATGGTATCATCGTTGCTTCGATTAAATCCGGCTTCCCTAAAACATTTATTGCAATAAAGACATTGTAAATACCGATGTCAAGCAATGAACCTCCTCCAAGCAAAGGATTAAACAATCGCTGCGGAGATTTATCAGAAGTTTTAAATCCAAAATTTACAAGCACACTTTTAATATCACCAAGTGCTTTTCGTTGTAGCAATTCCTGTAATTTTTTGTAATGCGGTAAAAATTTTGTCCAGAGAGCTTCCATTAAGAATACTTTTCTCTCTTTAGCGTTTTTGATCATTTCACCAGCCTGCCTGCTGTTTATGGCAAATGCTTTTTCACATAAAACTGCTTTATCATGATTTAAACAAAGCATTGTATGTTCATAATGATGAGAATGAGGAGTAGCAATATATATTACATCTACCTCACCATTCATTGCAAGTGCTTCATAACTGTTATATTGATACTTGCACGGGAAATCCTTTGCAAATAGTTCTAATGTTTCTTTATTACGGCTTGCAATAGCTGTTAATTCTGCATCGTCAACCAAACGAAGGTCTGCTGCAAATTTTCGGGCAATGCGTCCGCAGCCAAGTATACCCCATCTTATTTTAGATCCTTTCATGACAGTAAATTAAGGAATGATTGTAAATTACAGCTTATAACTATTTATATGCTCTTAACTTCTCTACAGCGTTTGCGGGACCATTTTAATTCCGGCATTACTAAAGACTACAGTTTCAGAAAAGAACAATTAAAAAAATTAAAGTCGTCAATATTAAAACATGAGCAAGATCTCTATGACTCTTTATATGCCGATCTGAAAAAAAGTCCGGAGGAAACTTGGGTAGCTGAAACAGGATTTGTTATAAGTGAATTAAATGCGACCCTAAAAAATCTTCATCTATGGATGCAACCGGAAAATGTTGAAACTAACTTGTTGAATCTTCCTTCGAGCAGTAAGGTTTTAAAAGAGCCGCTTGGTGTTGTATTAATTATTGGTCCCTGGAATTATCCTTTTCAACTTTTAATAAATCCATTGGTTGGTGCTATTGGCGCTGGCAATTGCGTTGTGCTAAAACCGAGTGAGTTTGCTTCAGCAACAGACGCAGTGATGAAAAAGATCATTGAAGATGTCTTTCCTCCTGAATATGTTTTATATGTGCAGGGTGACGGCTCAACAGTAATCCCGGAAATGATGAACAATTTTACATTTGATCATGTGTTTTATACTGGCAGCACCGTAGTTGGTAAAATAATTTATAAAATGGCAGCGGAAAAATTAGTGCCGGTTACATTAGAGTTAGGAGGTAAAAGTCCCTGCGTTGTAGAAGATGATGCCAACATAAAAGTAGCGGCACGAAGAATAGCGATGACTAAATTTTCCAATGCCGGGCAAATGTGTGTGGCGCCTGATTATGTACTCGTACATGAATCAGTAAAAGAGAGATTTATTTCAGCAATGACAGGTGTGGTAAAAGATTTTTTCGGTGATAAGCCTGAGCAAAGTTATAATTACAGTAAGATCATCAATGAAAAACAATTTGATCGCTTAACCGGTTATTTGTCCAATGCTAAAATCATTTTCGGAGGACGTACTGATAGACAGCAATTATTTATTGAACCCACTTTGATTGATAATGTAAACACTAATGATGCAGTAATGAAGGATGAGATATTTGGTCCGGTGCTTCCACTCATTTCATTTAAGACAAAAGAAGAAGCGTTAAAAGTGATCGGGCAACATCCAAATCCTTTGGCATTTTATGTTTTTACATCAAGCAATGCAAAGGAAAATGACTGGCTTAATAGTGTTGCATTCGGTGGCGGATGCGTCAACAATGCAAGCTGGCATCTCACCAATCATCATTTGCCATTTGGCGGTCGTGGTTTCAGTGGCACGGGAAATTATCACGGCAAATATTCATTTGACACTTTCAGTCATAAAAAAGCGATAATGAAAACACCCACGTGGTTTGATCCTTCGATCAAATATCCTCCACTCAAAGGGAAATTGAAATTGTTTAAATGGGTGATAAGATAGTTTGTAGTTTATTGTTTTTAGTTCCCTGCAATTGTACTAGTATTCAGCTTTCGTTACGACACTTCGTTCATCATTCAGTTCTTTATTGGAAAATAGCGTCGCACTTTACCCAGACACTGAGCTTATCGAAGTGGAAGGGTCGCACTTTTGTACTTCCTGTAATTCTATTCTGCATGAGCAAACAAAATAAAATACGAAGGTTTCTTAAAAAGCTGTTCATAGCTTTGCTATTATTTTTAATTGCATTCAGTGGTTATGTTGCGATCGAAACACGAAATGTAAAGGATATGACGATAAGACAAAAAGTATTAAAAGCAGTTTATCCGGCATTTACCTGGTTAGGCAGAATAACCGGTAAGAACAGTAAAGTATTTACAAACGAATTACAGGCTTCGCCTCCGCAATCATTATATAATTTATCCATAGCGTTGAATAATGGTGATTCAATTCCATTGTCGAATTATAAAGGAAAAAAACTTCTTTTGGTAAATACAGCTTCAGATTGTGGTTATACAGATCAGTATGATGACCTGCAAAAGTTATTTGAAGAAAATAAAGAGAGGCTGGTGATCATTGGTTTTCCTGCCAATGATTTTAAAGAACAGGAAAAAGGAACTGATGAGGACATAGAAAAGTTTTGCAGGCTGAATTATGGCGTCACATTTCCATTGGCAAAGAAAAGTTCTGTTATTCCCGGTCCTGAACAAAATCCGGTGTTTCAATGGCTGACAGATAAAAATAAAAATGGATGGACAAGCAAAAAACCAAGCTGGAATTTTTCAAAGTATTTGGTAAATGAAGAAGGTGTGCTTGTTAATTATTTTGATCCCTCTATTTCTCCCACCGGCAAAGAAGTAATGGACGCCATCAAAAAATAAATTCTTCACTCAATATTTATGTATGACCTATAATGATTGGATCGGTACGATCGGCGTGGGACTTGTGTTACTTGCCTACTTTTTGAATACTGTTAAATGGGTGCCTGAAAATGGAAAATTATTTTTTATACTAAATGTGATCGGTGGCGCTTTAAGTTGTTATGCTGCCGTGCTTATCAATTTTATGCCGTTTGTTATACTTGAAGCTATCTGGACAGTAGTTTCAATATGGGGATTATTCAAAAGCAGAGATTCCAAAATAGCATGACCCTACGCAGAGCATTTTTCATGATAGTTCGGCAATTCGATCACTGTTCTTTCAAATTCATAACCTGCATAGTTATTTATTATTTCATTCAGCACTTCATCGATCTCTTCAACTAACCTAAGTGTAACTAATTTATTCCTGTATTCTTTTATGTTGGGCATTCCTTTTAAATAGTTTGCATAATGCCGGCGCATTTCATTTATGCCAACAATTGGATTTTTCCATTCTATAGAACGATACAAATGCTTTCGTATCACCTCTATTCTTTGCTGAATAGTTGGAGCTGGTAAATGTTCTCCTGTTTTGAAAAAATGTTTTATCTCATTAAAGATCCATGGATAACCGATAGCCGCACGGCCGATCATAATACCATCAACACCGTAACGATTTTTATATTCTAAAGCTTTTTCAGGAGAATCGATATCGCCATTTCCAAAAACAGGGATTTGAATGCGGGAGTTTTCTTTCACTTTAGCGATCAATGTCCAATCAGCTTCGCCTTTATAAAGTTGTGCTCTTGTTCTTCCGTGAATTGAAATTGCTTTTATGCCAACATCCTGTAATCTTTCGGCAACTTCTTCAATGTTCTTACTATTATCATCCCATCCTAATCTTGTTTTAATTGTAACTGGCAGCGAAGTTGATCTGACAACAGCTTCAGTTAATTTAACCATGAGGTCAACATCTCTCAATACGCCGGCGCCAGCTCCTTTGCTAACCACTTTTTTTACAGGGCAACCAAAATTTATATCAACCAAGTCGGGATTTACTGCTTCGCAGATCTTAGCACTTAATGCCATGGCTTCTTCATCACCACCAAAAATTTGAATTCCGAATGGACGTTCTTCTTCACTAAAATCAAGTTTCATTTTACTTTTCATCGCATCACGAATCAACCCTTCGCTTGAAATGAATTCGCTGAACATCAGGTCGGCGCCATTGTCCTTGCATACGGCACGAAATGGCGGATCGCTTACATCCTCCATCGGGGCAAGAAGTAAAGGGAAATCTGGTAATTGTATATTGCCTATTTTGATCATTTTTGCTATGAGTGAATTCTCAATTATTCATTAAGAATAATTAATTGCTAACTACATTTGAAGCGGCAAATTTACTCCCGATAAGTCATCGGGACAAAAACATGAGTTTTAATTATGGCATATTTTAAAAGAATACACCCGATATTACAACTGCTCATATTTGGAGGTATGGCAATGGGATGTTTTATGATCTTTGGATTCATCGGCACATTTGTCCTTGCAAAAGCAACCGGTATCGATCTTCTTACATTAAGTGATCCTGGTAAATGGGATTATTCTAATCCGGCCTTGCTTACTTTTTTAAGGGGAATGCTTGTCATTCAATTTCTTGCCTTATTTATTATTCCTGTTTTTCTTTTTGCCCGCTTCTGCGACTCAAAGCCAATGCAATATTTGGGACTAACCTCAGCTAAACCATTATATATTTTATTAGGTGTAGTGGTACTTATTGTAGCTCTTCCTTTTGTTGACTGGACCGGCACAATTAACCATAGTTTAATTCCAGAAACAACAACCATCGGCAAATGGATGAAGATGAGTGAAGAAGCTGCAGCAAAACAGATCGGGTTTATGTTAAAAAGAAATACTGTGCAGGATCTTTTTCTTAACCTTGTTTTAGTTGCTGTGTTTGCCGGTGTGGGTGAAGAATTGTTTTTCCGGGGCGTGTTGCAAAGATTGTTTATCAAGCTGTTTAAAAATGCGTGGCTGGGCATACTTGTTCCAGCATTTATCTTTTCGGCTATCCATTTACAGTTTTATGGATTTATTCCGAGGTTCATTCTCGGTATTTTATTAGGATTGATATATTGGTATAGTGGTAGTTTATGGCCTGCGATCATCGCTCATTTTGCTTATGATGCTTTTGCCGTAGTAATGATCTGGTTTAATCCGGCATTGGCTGAGGAAGACAGTGTTGCCGTTTCATTAGGTAATAAATCCTTATTGGCCGCTGTTAGTCTTGCATTGATAATAATCATTGTGATCATCATGAAGAAACGATCAACCAATAATTATGAAACTGTGTATGCAAGAGATAATATTGATGACTCAAACCCGTTTGCATAAACCAACAACTATCATTTTTTAAAACCACCACTGCTTTCATGGCTTTTAACTGGAAAACATTTCAAACAAGAACACTTACGGCGATCATCTTTGCAGCGGTAATGCTAACCGGCTTATTATGGAATAAATGGAGCTTCTTTGCCCTGTTTTCTATTATTCATTTTGGTTGTTGGTGGGAATATTTTGACCTGTTGGAGAAAATTCATAAGACAGTTTATCACCTTGCTACACGTATCGGCTTTATGATTATGGGTTTTTCTATTATGCTGGTATTTTGCGGACCAATATTTCAATTCAAGAATTACTATTTAAGAGGAGACCTTTCATTTCCTATAGCTGTTGCAGGACTTGTGCTCCTTGCACTTGGAATTATTCTAACAAAAAATATTAAGCTCAAACCTTTTGGTAAAGCAACCTTAGGCTTGCTTTATATTTCTTTAAGTTGGGGATTGGCCATGAGTCTGTACAAAGAAATTTCTATTCATGTTCATGACAGTTATTTTGTTATGCCGTCCAGGAGTAATATAATCTTAATGATCATAATATCAATTTGGATAAATGATACGATGGCCTATATTACAGGTTCAATGATCGGCAAAACTCCCCTTTCAAAAATTTCACCGAAGAAAACATGGGAGGGAACAATTGGAGGTATTATTCTTAGCGTAGTTGCTGTAGGGCTTATTACTTTTTATGGATTTAACTCAGGGTCGGCTACGGTTTATATAATGCTTCTTGCTGCAATTGTATGTGTTGCCGGCACCTTCGGCGATCTGCTTGAGTCAAAGCTCAAAAGGATGGCAGGCCTGAAAGACAGTGGTAACATCATGCCCGGACATGGGGGTTTTTTAGATCGTTTTGATTCTCTATTGTTGGCAATACCTGCCGCTTGGATATATGTTTTTCTTGTTTTTAGGTTCTAAGCTCGGCCAATACTCACCACCCTTCATTTTCATATATTTGCCGCATGACAATTCATAAGGAAGGTTATAAGAGTATTGCGTGGGGCACCATTTTATTTGGCGCAATAAATATTGTCTCATTTTATTTTATTAGCGCTTCCTCACCAGCTCTTAGCTGGATCATTTTTATTGGTACGTTTGGTTTGTTGATCTTTTTAGTTTCTTTTTTTCGCATACCTAAAAGAGGTTTAACAATACAGGATAATGCAATTGTTGCACCAGCCGATGGTAAAGTGGTAGCAATTGAAGAGGTGGAAGCAGACGAATATTTTGCCGATCGACGTATACAGGTTTCAATTTTTATGAGCCCATTAAATGTACATGTAAACCGCAATCCTGTAAGTGGCGATATCATGTACAGTCAATATCACAAAGGAAAATATCTTGTTGCATGGCATCCAAAATCTTCCACAGAAAATG
>VBAS01000006.1 GCA_005882975.1 Bacteroidota bacterium
AATGGAGGAACCATTTCTCATACAATAGAGCTGCCATCATCTATAAGTAAAGGCGTGTACATGCTTTCGGTAAAAGATGAGAACGGAAATATTATTTTCAAAGACAAACTCGTTAATCAATAATAGCAAGAAAAAGATCCCTACAGCATAAAACCATTTTAATACCCGTTTTTTAACGGGTATTAAAATTTGTAGACAGAAAAAATTTTGATAAAACCTTATTCCTGCTTTAATGAAAGATATCGTTCATAAGAACATTCATAAGTTTGACGTGTTCACATTTTTACTTAACAAACTTTTTGAATTTTAAACTTTACTTTCAATTTTTAGTCCTTAACTAAAACTTTTATTATGAGAAAATGTGCGATTACATTGGCGTTTCTTCTTATTCTTTCACCATTTATTTTTTCACAGAATATTTCTCCCGACGCCAAAACATCTATAGGAAAATCTTCTTTTATTGCTGAGATTGGTGGTCCTGGTATTGCTTTTTCAGCCAATTATGATACAAGATTTAAGCAGTCACGTTTAGGATTTGGTGGAAGAGTTGGTGTTGGATTCGTCAGCGCTTATGATGATTATTATGATCCGGTTACAGGGAATTATAATGGGGGCGATCAACAATCTGCGATCACATTGCCGGTTCAACTTAATTATATTTTTGGAAAAAATAATTCTCCACACAGTTTTGAAGTCGGCGGTGGTCTAACTTATGTGACAAAAAAATTGAACATTATGAACTTTGATTATTATGGTAATCAGGATCACCGAACTCAGTTGTTCGGAACATTTTCTTTTATGTACCGTCGTCAACCGGTCAATGGAGGGTTTTCATGGCGGGTAGGGTTCACACCACTTGTAGGAAGCGGTTATATCCAGGCTTTCGCCGCAGCAAGTGTCGGCTATAATTTTTAAAATTCATCTGAGATTTTTCTTAATCAGCCATGAGGCTGAGCAATGTCATATAGAAAAAGAGGTCCTACAGGGTACTTTGAGCAATATTTATTACTCAAAATCTCTGAAATGGAAACCATTGTTAATTCATCGATCGATAAGCAGGCGAAACAAAAAAACAAGAATGCTTTTTCCATCATGGATGGAAATGAGGCGGCGGCTTATATCGCTTATAAAACAAGCGAGGTCTGTGCAATCTATCCAATTACACCTTCTTCAGCTATGGGTGAATGGGCTGATGAATGGAGCAGCGATGATAGAAAAAATATTTTTGGAGAAACTCCAAAAGTGATCGAGATGCAAAGCGAGGCGGGTGCAGCCGGCGCAATACATGGCGCATTGCAAGGTGGTGCACTTGCATCAACGTTTACCTGTTCACAAGGTTTGTTGCTTATGATCCCGAATATGTATAAGATCGCAGGTGAGTTAACACCTGCCGTTTTTCATATTGCAGCAAGAGCAATAGCCACACATGCACTTTCAATCTTTGGTGATCATAGTGATGTGATGGCGACAAGATCAACAGGCTTTGCAGAATTATTTGGCAGTAATCCTCAGCAGGCAATGGATATGGCAATGATCGCACATGCTGCCACGCTTAAAGCAAAAATTCCTTTTTTAAATATTTTTGATGGCTTCCGCACTTCACATGAATTGAACCAGGTGGCAGTGATCCCTGATGATATCATTAAGAAAATGATCGATGAACAGGCAGTCAATGAACATCGTCATCGTTCAATGAATCCAGATCATCCGCATGTTCGTGGCACTGCACAGAATCCAGATGTATTTTTTCAGAGCCGTGAAGCATGTAATCGTTTTTACAATCACGTGCCGGAGATCGTTGATGAAACAATGAGGAAGTTTCAAAAATTGACCGGGCGGTCTTATAAACTTTTTGATTATTATGGTCATCCTGAAGCCGAACGAATTATTATAATCATGGGTTCAGGTTATGGTCCCGTACATGAGGTAGCTGATTTCCTTAATGCCCGAGGTGAAAAAGTTGGTTATGTAAATGTGCATTTATTCCGTCCTTTCTCCATAAAACATTTAATGGATGCAATTCCACCGACTGTAAAAAGAATTGCAGTTCTTGATCGTTGCAAGGAACCTGGCGCTATCGGTGAGCCTCTTTACATGGATGTGATCAGCGCATTGCACAGCGATTGGGAGTTTAAAATGCCAAAAGTAATTGGTGGCCGTTATGGGTTGGCTTCAAAAGAATTCAATGCCGGTATGGCAAAAGCAGTGTTTGATGAATTGAATAAAGAAAAACCAAAGAATAATTTTACTATTGGTATTGATGATGATGTAACTCATACGAGTTTGGAATGGAATAAAGATTTTTCTCTTGATGATCAGCACTTGTTCCGCGGATTATTTTTTGGTCTGGGTGCTGATGGAACTGTAAGTGCCAATAAAAACACGATCAAAATTATCGGTGAGGTAACGGATGATCATGTACAAGGGTATTTTGTATATGATTCAAAAAAATCTGGCTCGCTGACAGTATCACACTTACGTTTTAGTGAACATCCTATCCGGTCTACTTATTTGATTAGCTCAGCAAGCTTTATTGCTTGCCATCATTTTAATTATTTAAAAAAGTATGATGTATTGAAGGACGCAGAGGAAGGAGCGGTCTTTCTATTGAATGCCCCATATCCAACAGAAGAAGTTTGGGATCAATTGCCAAAAAAGATACAGGAAGAGATCATTCATAAAAAATTAAAGTTTTATGTGATCAATGCTTCTAAGGTTGCAAAAGAAACAGGTATGGGTTCACGGATCAATTCAATTTTGCAAACATGTTTTTTTGCAATTAGCAACGTAGTGCCAAAAGATGAAGCGATACAGCATATTAAAAATGCAATTAAAAAAACCTATGGCCGCAAAGGTGATGAAGTGGTGCAGAAAAATTTTAAAGCAGTTGATCAAACACTTGAAAACCTACTTGAGATCAACTACGCTGATTTCAAAATTGGCAATAAAGAAATAGAGGCTCCTATAAGCGGCGATGCTCCTGAATTTGTGCAGAATGTTTTGGCAAAAATTATTTCAGGTGATGGTGATGATCTTCCGGTGAGTGCCTTCCCGGTTGATGGCACCTATCCAAGCGGCACAACCAAATGGGAAAAAAGAAATATCGCGGAACAAGTTCCTGTTTGGGATCCGCAACTCTGTTCTCAATGTGGTAAATGCTATTTTGTTTGTCCTCATGCAGCAATAAGAGTAAAAGTTTATGATAGAGAATGCTTAACCGATGCACCCTCTTACTTCAAACATACTGACCCGATCGGAAAGGAATTCTTTAAAGACAAGGAAGCATATACTTTGCAAGTTGCTGTTGAAGATTGTACCGGATGTAAGCTTTGTACGGAGGTTTGTCCAATTGAAAGTAAATCAGAACCAGGTCACAAAGCAATTGATATGGTAGACATATTGCCATTGAAAGAAACAGAAAAGAAAAATTGGGACTTCTTCCTTTCATTACCTGATATCGACAGAACAAGAGTTAATAAATCAACAGTCAAAGGTTCACAACTGCTCGAACCATTATTTGAATTTTCAGGAGCTTGCAGTGGTTGCGGTGAAACACCATATTTAAAATTGCTTACACAATTATTTGGTGATCGTATGCTTGTTGCCAATGCAACAGGATGTTCATCCATTTTTGGCGCTAATTTACCAACAACACCATGGACAACAAATGAACATGGTTACGGACCCGCCTGGTCTAACTCTTTATTTGAAGACAATGCAGAATTTGGCTTGGGGATAAAACTGGCCACAGATAAAAAAAGGGAAATGGCTTTGCGATTGCTGAGAGAATTGCGTGAAGAAGTAGGATCAGAATTAGCAGATGCAATATTAGCTAACGCACAGAATAGTGAAGCTGAAATGATACAGCAACGTAAATATGTAAATGAATTAAAGAAACGATTAAGAGATCTGAGAAGAGAAGATGCATGGAGGCTTTATTTACTTGCAGAATTCTTAGAAAAGAAATCGGTGTGGATCGTCGGCGGTGATGGTTGGGCTTATGATATTGGTTTCAGCGGGCTTGATCATGTATTGAGTACCGGTGAGAATGTAAACATATTGGTGATGGATACAGAAGTGTATAGCAATACGGGGGGACAAAAATCAAAAGCATCACCAATTGGGGCCAGTGCAAAATTTTCTATCAAAGGAAAAACTACCGGCAAAAAAGACCTGGCTATGCAAGCCATTGCCCATGGCAGCGCCTATGTAGCACAGATAGCAATGGGAGCAAATGATGTGCATGCACTCAAGACAATTTTAGAAGCAGAAGCTTACCCAGGCCCTTCAATTATTATTGCATACAGTCATTGCATTGCACATGGATATGACATGTGTCATGGGCTGGAACAACAAAGTCTTGCGGTAAAAACCGGTTATTGGCCGTTGTTCCGTTATAATCCAACGAAGGATAAAGGACAACGCTTCACACTTGATTGCAAACCGCCATCAGTAGCATTGAATGAATTTTTATATCATGAAAACAGGTTTGCAACTATTAAAAACAATTACCCGGAAAAAGGCGAAGAGTTTCTTGCATTGGCTAATACAGGTGTACAACGTAGGTGGGAAACCATCGAAGCATTAAAGAATTTGTAGGGCTAATCTTTGTCTTTTCGTGGAAGAAGACAGTAAAGAACTCTCACGATTTAGTAGTTATCATGTGAATAAAAGGGGATTTCAAAAATGAAATTCCCTTTTTAAATTTTTGTTGCTGCAGCAATGGTATTCAACATACCGGTCTGGCATACAAACTGGCATAATTTTTTGATTATAAAATTTATCTAACATTTAAGCCATGCCGTCTTCAGTTATTGCTGCTATACGATATGATGTTTATACAAATATTCTGAGGGTAGTATATGTTTCAGGCAATGTGTATGATTATAAAGATGTGCCTGAAGAAGTATTCAAAGAAATGAGAGCCGCTTCTTCTAAAGGGGAGTTTCTAAATAAGAAAATCAAACCGAACTATGAATTTGAAAAGGTCAAATAGTTGGCTTAACTAAATGGTCGACGATTCTTATGACAACTTACTCCCGCTACTTTTCAAAAACGGTGTCAGTAAATCGATGGGAACAGGGAATATAGTTGTTGAATTATTTTCTGTAGCAATTTCCCGCCGTGTTTGTAAATATCGAAGCGTTAAAGCACTGGGCTCACTCGCAAGAATTTTTGCCGCATCAGCTAGCCGTTGCGATGCCTGGAATTCTCCTTCGGCTGCAATTACTTTTGAACGACGTTCTCTTTCTGCTTCAGCTTGTTTAGCCATGGCTCTTTGCATTTCCTGCGGCAGGTCAATTTGTTTTACTTCTACGTTGGTAACTTTTACACCCCATGGATCTGTTTGTGAATCGATGATCTGTTGCAACCTGTGATTTATCTTTTCTCTTTGTGAAAGCAGGTCATCAAGCTCCGATTGTCCCAATACGCTGCGCAATGTAGTTTGTGAGATTTGTGATGTAGCTGCTAAAAAATTTTCCACTTGCACAATTGCTTTTTGTGGTTCCACCACGCGGAAGTATACAACGGCATTTACTTTTATTGAAACATTATCAGATGTGATAATATCCTGCGGCGGTACATCAAGTACAACAGTTCGCAAACTTACTTTAACCATTTTATCAATAACAGGTATTAGCAGGATGAGACCCGGCCCCTTAATGCCATTGCCGCCAATCAAACGCCCCAGGCGAAAAATGACGCCCCGTTCATATTCACGTAATATTTTTATTGCACTTGACAAGATGAGTATAACAAAGAAAATAATGACGACCGCTATTGTTGGAAATTGTTGCATGTTGTTGTTTTTAACTGTTATTGATTTTTTCTACAAAAAGTTTCAAATTCTTCATTTCTTTTATTTTTACTTTCTCCCCATTATTGATTGTACCGCTAAGCGATTCTGCATTCCATATTTCACCCTGCACTTTTATAATACCGATCGGAGATAATGTCTCCATTACTTCACCAATATCTCCTACTAATCCTTCAATACCGGTTACCACTTTGCGACGTTGGGCTTTTATGCCAAGTCCGACCACAAACAAAAAGAAAAGGGCGGTTACGATCGTAGCGGAAATAATTATACTGCGTGAGATCTTTACCATTTCCAATGATGAGCTGGATTTGATCAGCATCATTGAACCAAGTAACAAGGAAATTATGCCACCTATAGCAAGCAATCCATGACTTACAATTTTAATTTCCAACAGGAACAGTATGACTGAGAAAATGATCAGCGCAAGTCCGGCGTAATTGATCGGTAAAGTATGCATCGAATACAAAGCGAGTATCAATGCAATGACGCCAACAATGCCTGGCAGTATCGACCCAGGGTTATATAGTTCAAACATGAGCCCATATAGCCCCAGCAGGAATAATATATAGGCAATATTAGGATCGCTGATAATATTGAGGATTTTTTCCCATGCACTCATTTTATGCTCTTTCACAATTGCAGATGCTGTATGCAATGTTTTAGTGCCTGAACTAAGATATACTATTTTACCATCAATTTTTGCCAGCAAATCCGTTTCACTTTTAGCGATTATATCAATTGCTGAATCTTTAAGTGCTTCTGTTTCTGAATAAGAAAAACTTTTACGAACTGCATTTTCTGCCCATTCAATATTATGATGTCTTTTTTCCGCGATCGATCTTATAAATGCGGCAGCATCATTGGTAACTTTTTCATTCATGATGCTGTCTATTTGATTCTGCAACGTTACCGGGTGTGCCGCACCAATATTTGTACCGGGCGCCATGGCGGCAATATGAGCAGCCAGTGTAATAAAAACTCCCGCCGAACCCGCTTGTGCACCGCCCGGCGAAATATAAACGATCACCGGCACAGACGACTCCAGTAGATCGCTTACGATCATTCTTGTTGATTTTAATAATCCACCAGGAGTGTTAAGATGACTGATGATGCATTCCGCTTTTTCACGGGCGGCTTTTTCAATTCCATTATGAATAAAATCTGCCGATGCCGGGTTGATCGTACCATCGATCTTCATTGAGATCACAGTCTGTGCATCAATAACGGGGGGGAATAAAAAGATAAAAAGACAATATAATAAAATATGCTTCATAAGAAGCCTATCTCCCGACAGGCCGATCGTTTGAAAAGATCTTTTTGTAAGTTACTGAAATCGGCGGAGAATGAATAAACATGCGGTCAGATGTTGCTTATAAATAAAAGGCGCCGGGAAGTTTATAAAGCAAAAGTTGCTTTCTTCACAAGAAGAAAAATTTAATAGTGAATATAGAACCTGGCAACGAATTTGAAAAAAGCAGGTAATGAGGTATTAGAAAAAATCGCAGGGGACTTACTATATAAGAGTATGGGGAATTACTATTTTAAACATAAATCCTGAGTTGACTAAAAACCTTTCCGAAAAATTATTAATTTGTATTTGTAGAGTCCCATCCAATTCAAAACCTATGGAATTAAGCCAACAACGCCTTCACCACCTGCTGGGTAAGTTAAAGACTCCCGGGGTAACCAAACCGAATATTTTTCTGAAACAGTACCTGGTGTCTTTATTACATCGTATTAAAACTATCGGTTACCAGGATACCATGGAAGAATATGAGTTGCGCAAGTTGGGAATATTTAATCAATTGAATTTTTTTCAACTGCTTTCAGGTGTATTTATTTTTTTTACCTGTCTTTTTTATCATCAAAAATTCTCAGGTTGGATCTGCATATTAGGTTGCCTTCCTTTGCTTGTTAGTTCTTTTGTGTTGTACCTGAACAGCCAGTATAAACATAAGACTGCCCTGATAGCTTATTTTATTTTGCATCCTCTTGCTGCCAGTTTTATTTTCATGAATGGCATGCATCTCGGCATTGACCTTTATTTTATATTATATGGTATTCTCGCCGTTTTCTTTTTGAAGGATCTTGCATTTATGGTATTTACGATAGCTTTTTCCATGGTCAATTTTTTTGTACTGTCTGTAGTATTAAAGCAATTTCTTTACGAACTCGAGAATATTAATGAATTACTGTATCTCGTTAATGAAGCGGTAGCGATCATATTTATTTTTTATGGATTATATCTTATCAAAAATGAAAACACAGGTTACCAGTTAAACATTCTTGACAAGAACAAAGACCTGTTGCAAAAAAATGTACAGATACAAATGCAATCGGAGAAAATACAAAAAGACGCAAGCCTCCTTGAAAAACAAAAAGAAGAATTAACCGAATTGAATGCATTAAAAAATAAATTGTTCAGCATTATTTCCCATGACCTGAAAGCACCTATGTATGCATTGCGAAATTTCTTCGGTGAAGTACAGCAAAATAATATGCCGGCCAGGGAATTAAAAAATATGATCCCCGCGGTAGTCAATGACCTTACTTATACCACCAGTTTAATGGATAATTTGCTTCAATGGTCAAAAGCTCAAATG
>VBAS01000007.1:0-1874 GCA_005882975.1 Bacteroidota bacterium
AATTCTCCAGGCTTATGTATGGGGTATCAGGCTTGGCATTTTATTCTTTTTGTTTTTTTCATTGGAAGGCGGGGCAATGCTGGGTCTTTTGAAGCATACAGTCGGTGGTGCTGATGGCGGACCTGGTTTGCCAGTCGTAAATTGGAGCACTCAATATGGAGATCTTCGGATTGCACATTTTATCGGCATTCATTCATTGCAAGTTCTGCTATTGTTCGTAAATTATTTTTCAAAATCATAAAAGCAAACATTAATATTTTCCGTCGTATATTTTCTTCTTGCTTCAGCATTATTTTTACAAGCAATGAATGGAATACCTTTGTTTTTCTAATTTCTCTATATGCAGAAAATATTATTTATTGGTGCATCAGGTATGTTAGGTAAGCCGGTTGCTCTTGAGTTATTAAGAGCCGGTTTTAAACTTACCTTATTGGCAAGGGATGTTGAAAAGATGCAAAAGCTTTTTCCAAATATACCTGTGATGAAAGGCGATGTACTTGATAGCGCCTCATTAGAAGCAGCTATGGCAGGACAGGAAGTTGTTTACTTGAATCTTTCAGTTGCACAATCATCAAAGAAAAGCGAACCACAGCCCGAAAGAGAAGGAGTAAATAATATTATTGAAGCGGCAAAAAAAACAAGTGTAAAACGGATCGTTTATCTTTCTTCACTTATAAAAAATTACGAAGGGATGAATGGTTTTAAATGGTGGGCATTTCAAATAAAACATGCTGCGGTGAATGCCATAAAAAAATCTGGCCTGAACTACAGTATATTTTATCCTTCTACTTTTATGGAATGTTTAGATAAGCAGATGTTGCAGGGAACAAGAATAATGCTGGCCGGAAAATCCGAAGCACCGATGTGGTTCATTGCAGCAAAAGATTTTGGTATACAAGTTGCATGGGCAATGAAAAAAGCAGGCGATAGCAACCAGGAATATGTTATACAGGGATTGGAACCTTTTACTGCTGAAGAAGCAGCCAAAGTTTTTACAGAAAATGCTAAGTCGAAAATAAAGAGCATGAAAGCCCCGCTGGCACCATTAAAATATGTCGGTATTTTTAATCAGCGAATGAATTATGCTTATCATATCTGTGAAGCGCTTAATAAATACCCGGAGAAATTTGAAAGCGAAAATACATGGAATGATCTTGGCAAACCTTCAACAACACTGGCAGAGTATGTTGCTTCTTTAAAATTTTAAAATTAAATATGATAAGATCGTTATTGATTTTTTTTGTTCTTGCTTTAAGCGTGGATCTTTCCGCTCAAAAACCGACAGAACAGTTCTTAGTGATAGGAACTTATACTTCAGGAACAACCGATGGGATCTATGTTTATAAATTCAATACAGAAACAGGTGAAAATAGTTTTGTAAGCTCTGTAAAGTCATCTAATCCCTCCTATCTTACTATTTCACCAAATAAGAAATTTGTTTACGCAGTAAATGAGAATACTCCGGGCTCTGTAACTGCTTTCGCATTCAACAAGCCCAATAACAAACTTCTACAGGTGAATCAGCAACCTTCCCAGGGAAAAGACCCTTGTTATATTACAATAGATAAAACGGGTAAATGGGTGCTCGTTGGAAATTATAGCAGTGGAACTTTAGCGGTTCTTCCCGTTAATAAGGACGGTTCTCTTGGAAAACCTACTGATTCAGTTTTACATGAAGGCAGCAGTGTAAATTCCGAAAGACAGGGAGCTGCGCATGTACATGCAACTGTTTTGAATAACAATAACAAGACCTTGTATGTACCGGATCTTGGAATGGACGAAGTGACGATGTATAATCTGGATACTAAAACCGGGAAGCTTAAAGAATTCGATCCGCCCTTTGTTGCAACAGAACCGGGCGCCGGCCCCCGACA
>VBAS01000007.1:1898-10247 GCA_005882975.1 Bacteroidota bacterium
GGTTTATAAAATAGAAAAGAATGGCTATCTGAGTTTATTGCAGAATATTTCCGCATTGCCAAGGGATTTTGATGGAGCAGTTGGTAGCGCCGATATTCATGTTTCTCCTGATGGTAAATTTTTGTATTGTTCAAATCGTGGCGAAAGCAATACGATCGGGATCTTTAGCATTGATAAAAATAATGGACAATTAGAATGGATAGATCATCAATCGACACTTGGAAAAACGCCCCGAAATTTTAATTTCGATCCTACGGGTAATTTTTTACTGGTAGCAAATCAAAACAGTGATGAGATCGTGATCTTTAAAAGAGATAAGGAAACAGGTTTGCTTATTGATTCAGGTAAAAGAATAAAAGTTTCAAAACCTGTTTGTTTAAAATGGATGCCGGTTGAATAATTTATTTCTTTCCCCCGTCTGAAGACGGCGGCAATTCATAAAAGAATCATTTTAGTAAAGAACTCATTTCATTTGCCCCAGTCTTTAGGCTGGGGATATATGAATGATAAAATAAAATAAATTGGAGATCACAAAACAACATATTGAAGAAGCACACAAAAGGATAAAGCCTTTTATTCACAAAACACCTGTGCTTACTTCAAAAACTATTGATCAAATTTCCGGAGCCGAAATATTTTTTAAGTGTGAAAATTTTCAAAAGATCGGCGCATTCAAGATCCGCGGTGGCATGAATGCTGTTTTATCATTACCCGAAGAAAAAAGAAAAAAAGGAATTGCTACCCATTCATCAGGCAATCATGCACAGGCAATTGCTTTTGCGGCAAGGGAAGTTGGTGTAAAAGCCTATATCGTAATGCCTGATAATTCTCCCAACGTAAAAGTGGATGCAGTAAAGGGCTATGGCGCTGAAATATTTTTTTGTGAACCAAATCAACAGGCAAGAGAAAAAACTTTGCAAGATGTAGTTGATAAAACCGGTGCAGAGTTTATTCATCCTTATAATAATTACGAAGTAATAACCGGGCAGGCAACCTGCGCCAAAGAATTGATCGAAGAAATTCCTTCTTTGGATTTTATTCTTGCTCCGGTTGGCGGTGGTGGTTTGCTGAGTGGAACTTTATTAAGTGCACATTACTTCTCTCATTCTACAATTGTTTATGCCGGTGAACCTGAAGGTGCCGCTGACGCAATACTTTCTATAAAAAATGGAAAGATCGAGAAAGCTCCTTTTGTAAAAACGATAGCAGATGGTTTGCTTACTACTCTAGGTGACAAAACATTTCCCATTATTCAACAATACGTAAAGGATATTTTGACAGTAAGCGATGAAGAGATCATTGCCGCTATGCGACTAGTTTATGAAAGAATGAAATTAGTTGTGGAACCTAGCGGTGTTGTTCCCCTTGCTGCGCTATTAAAAAATAAAACTCTTTTTGCCGGGAAAAAAGTGGGAATAATTTTTAGTGGTGGTAATGTTGAATTGAAAAAGTTGGGTGAATGGTTTTGAGCTTATTCGTTATGATATTTTTTGAAGAACCAAACCTTTAAAATATCTGCCGTAATTATATATGTTACTACAATAAGAAATATAGCCACAAAATTAATGAATGGTAGCGGCGTCAAACCTATTTCATTAGCAAATGGTAGGTAAGGAAGCCAAATAGTGACAATAAAACCAATGATGCTTAATACAAAAAGATATTTTCCGGGCCTGCTTTTAAAAAAATTTTTATGTGTCCTGATGATAAATAAAATGAATAACTCGGTTAATATGGACTCAATAAACCAACCAGTTTGAAAGGCTGATTCTTTTACTTTTAATATATATAAAAGAGTTAAAAAGGTAATGATATCAAATACAGAACTATGAATTCCAAAAACAACCATGTAGTTACGGATAAACTTTAAGTCCCATTTGCCTGGCCGGGCTAATTGCTCCTTGTCTACATTGTCGGAAGCAACCGTTAAATAGGGGAAGTCGGTAATAAAGTTGGTCAATAAGATCTGCTTGGGCAGCATTGGCAGAAAAGGAAGCAATAACGAGGCAATTGCCACACTGAACATATTTCCAAATGTAGAGCCTGTATTAATGAATATATATTTCAACGTATTGGCAAAGGTTCTTCTTCCTTCGTTAATACCGTCCACTAATACTATAAGATCTTTTTCCATTAATACAAAATCGGCTGCTTCCCTGGCAACATCTACTGCATTTTGTACAGATATTCCTACATCAGCAGCATTAATAGCCGATACATCATTTATACCATCACCTATATAAGCAACCGTGTAGCTCTTTCTTAGTGTTAATATGATATATTCTTTTTGTTGTGGTTCTACTTCAGCAAAAATGTGGATGTTCTTTACTAATTGTTTCAATGCCTCGGGGCTGGTATTTAAAAGTTCTTTGCCCGTCATTACTTTGGGTTCCTTTATACCAATACTTAAAGCAATTGACTTCGCAACATTTTCATTGTCGCCTGTTATAATTTTTAAACCAACTTTAAGTTTATCCAGTTCACCAATTGTTTCTATGATCCCTTTTTTAACAGGGTCATTCAGCAATATAAACCCCGCAAAGATCATGTCTGTTTCATCTTCTTTGGTAATGCTGGTTGCTTCAATATTTTTATAACAAATACCATTAGCCCTTAAGCCATTTATACCATATTGTCCGCACCTGCTCTCTAATTCAGCCTTGTGTGGAGTTATATCTTCGACACTACCATTGCTCAATTTTATTTTAGAACAGATGCTAAGAATTTGTATAAATGCTCCTTTACAGATCAATAACTTTTCTTTATCTGTGCTGATGGCGACACTCAATCTTTTCCTTATAAAATCATAAGGGACCTCGCCGACCTTTTGTGCAGCAATATTGGTTTCAGGTTTTAGTCTTCTTAAAGCATCATCAATGGGATTGGAATAGCCTGTTTCAAAAGTGGCATTCCAAAAAGCAAGTTGTTTTACAAATTCATTTTCCTGTCCAAACCCATCTGTTAACCCTGATACGATTATTTCGCCTTCGGTAATAGTACCCGTTTTATCAGTACACAATAAATTTACTTCTCCAAGATTTTGGATCGAGGTTAATTTTTTTACGATCACTTTTTTTGCTAGCATACGTTTGGCACCTGCACTCATGGCAATAGTGGTGATCGCAGGTAATAACTCTGGCGCCATGCCCACCGCCAGTGCTAATGCAAAGAGTGCTGATTCAATAACTCCCTTGTGATTTAATAAATTCACCACAAGAATGAATACCGCAAGCACCAGGGTTATTCTCATCAGGAAAAAACCAAAATCCTTTATGCCTTTTTCAAAAGTGGTTTCAATGGTGCCTGAAGCGCTTTTGGCAATGGTTCCAAATATCGTGTTGTCCCCGGTTAGTATTACCAGTGCTTTTGCATTGCCACTTACTATATTAGTTCCCTCCCAAAGGCAATTTGTTCGTTTAGATAGTTCTGTATTTTCATCTAATACGCCAGCTTCTTTTCTTATGGGGAAAGATTCTCCCGTTAAGCTGGATTCGTTTGCGTGAAGTTCATTGGCTTCAATTAGTAAACAATCAGCTGGTATCATATCACCTGCCTTAAAAAGCAATACATCTCCTGCAACAATTTGAGTGGAAACAATTTCTTGTGGGTGTTCGTCTCTTAATACGGTACTTTTTAAAGAGATCATTGATTGCAGCTTTTCTACCACCCTGCCTGCGTTTCTTTCCTGGAAAAAACTAAGCAACCCCGTTGACAGTACAATGAATAGTATGATAAATACATCGGAGGTATCGCCAAGAAATGCGGAAAGAATGACCGCTCCTATAAGCAGCAGCATGAGCGGACTTTTAAACTGGCTTATAAAAAGTAAAAGATCTTTTTTGAAAACAGATTTGTTTTTTGGATGAAGTCCTGCCTGGAGCAGGATCTTGTCAGCAGTTGGTTGAGATAAACCCTGCGCTGAACTATTTAATTTTTGAAACCAATAAGTGATGTCAAATTGCCAAAAATTATTTGTGTTTGTTGTTTGCATTAGGGTTATTACTTACACCGTTGCTGCTGTTCTATTTTAGTTCGTTACCAAAAGTAGTTCATCATTGCGAACGATAATGTTAACCGTTCGTTTCTCTTTCATTTCAAGGAAGCTGGTTCACCAGAATAATTACGTTCGTCTACGGACGTTAACGAAGACAGCAAGTTTCGGGTTGTTGTAAAATAATAAACGGTTCATCTTTGTATAAATAAATTATTTATCAAATGAAACAATTTAAAATTGTTCCGCTTAGCAGGGAATATTCAAATACGATCAAAGAAAATAATAAAGATGATTTTGGACACGAGGTGATCGAACAGATTGCAACAGGTAAAGGTCCTTGCAGAGTTTCTCTTAAACCTTTTAAGGTTGGAGAGGATGTGAGACTATTGATTTCTCATAGTCCATTTACAGTTGATAACGTTTTCAATCAACATGGACCTGTATTTATTCATAAAAAAGATGTGGAAGTTTATAGCGACATACACCGGTTTCCTCCCGAAATAAAAGCGAATAAAAAGAGTTTTCCTTTGACGTTGATCGGGTATACCAAAGAACAAATGATGGTTTTTACACAATTAGTGGGTGATGATGATGTTGATCTACTGATACAAAAAATATTTGAAGGGCGACATGATATTGAGTACCTGCATGCTCGAAATGCAGAAGCATGTTGCTTTATTTGTAAAATTGAAAGAGTTTAATTAAAGAAACCTGGCGAACAGTTTAATTAGGATTTCAAAATTTATTATGAAAACTTCCTCCTATTTTGTATTAGGATGTTTACATTCTTCCCAATAAGCAACTATCAGTTTAATTGTTTCTTTTAGCTCAGCATATGTATTCTTTTTTTGGAAATAACCCTGTACCGTCATTTTTGTATATGCTTCATCAACTGTTTTTTGATCAACCGAAGTAGAACAAAAAACAAATGGAATACTTTTTTTTCTTAGCTCTTGGTCGTTATCTATTTGACGTTTACATTCTATTCCGCTTAATCCCGGCAAATTCACATCGCAAAAAATAATAAATGGTTGCTCAGAAGTTGTTTTCAAATATGAAAATGCTTCGTCACAATTTTTAAACCACACTACGGGGTTAAATACTTTTAGGTCCTTCAAAATATCCTGGAAAACATCTTTATCATCTGCATCGTCTTCAATAAGAATAACTGGCCCATGTTTCATACATCACAATTAAAGGTAAAAAAATGGTAAAGACTTGAAGCAATTATCTTAAAGGCAAAACATCAAAACGTCATCTCTCAAATTTTTTATTCAGGAGTTGCTTTGATTTATTAAACACATTTCTTCCCTTATCAATTCCACTTCTTAGTTTCTTTTGTACTTCTTCGGGTAAATGAATAAACTCCTGGCATTCTTTGCTGCAAGTGCTTTCATATTTTCTTTTGCATTCGTCACATTGTATAAATAATAAATGACAGGCATCGCTTATACAGTTAACATGTGTGTCTGCGGGTTTACCACACTGATGACATTGTGAAATGATCTCTTCTGTTACTCTCTCCCCCAACCTCTGATCAAAAACAAAATTCTTTCCATGAAATTTAATATCAAGATTTTTTTCTTTTGCTTCATTCACATAATTAATAATGCCACCTTCTAAATGAAAAACATTTTTAAAACCGCTGTGCTTCATGTAGGCTGATGCTTTTTCACAACGTATGCCACCGGTGCAGTACATGATGATATTTTTATCTTTGTTCTCTTTCATCATGTCAACGGCCATCGGTAATTGTTCCCGAAAAGTATCGGAAGAAATTTCGATTGCTTTTTCAAAATGCCCTACCTCGAATTCATAATGATTCCGCATATCGATCACGATCGTATTTGGGTCATTGGTCAAATGATTGAATTGTTCTGCATTTACATAACGTCCTCTATTCGCCATGTCAAATAAAGGATCATTGATGCCATCGGCAACTATTTTACTACGAACTTTTATATCAAGCACATAAAAACTTTTTCCGTCATCATCTACGGCAATATTTAAACGAAGACCATTCAATGGTTCTATTGAATAGAGGTAAGATCTAAAAGTTTCAAGATTTGCTTTGGGCAAACTGATCTGCGCATTGATACCTTCGGAAGCAATATAAATTCTTCCCAACACTCCAGATTCTTTTAAGTGACGATAAAGATCATTTCTGAATTGTGCAGGCTCTTCAATTTTAAAATAACAATAAAATGAAATGGTAATGCGTGGTATAGGATCGTTCTTAATGAGTTCCTTCAGCTCCTTGCGGGAGATACGATTATGTAATGCTGCCATCTTTTTTTGAATTTTAATCCTATTGCTCAGAATCCCAATTGCAGGTTGGGCAAAATTCTAAAGCGCAGCAAAGATAAAAAAGTGAATTTAAATAAAACTGATTTTAATCATCGTTATTCCGGCGGCCGATACCAAATCTTTTTGAAAACCCGACACGGAAATTAGCATCAAACTTTTTAGCGTCTTTACGACTCCAATAATAATCAATACGCAAATTTTTCAGAATATTTTCAAGTCCTACAAAATATTCCAGGTAATCAGTTTTTTCATAATGAAAAGTGCTGAGACCGCTAACCAGGTACCAGTTCAGACTTCTAAAACCAGGTATTTTATTAGTAAGAAATCCATTGAAGTGATGTTCAATATGTGCCAGCACATAAAATTTTGAAATATTACTGAACTCATAGATTGGCAAAATTTGAAAACTGTTGAGATACTCAGTAGCAATATGCGAGATATTACCATTGAAATGCTGGTAATCGGGGATCTGTATTTTGTCATTATGAATAAACCCTCCCATCCCTATCCGATAATTAAATTGCCCCGCTAATTTAAAACGTATAATATCAGTTAATGCAAAACGCCATTTGCTATAATTCACATCACTTCCAAAAACTTTATCCAATGTGCGGGTATAACCGAGAATTAATGTAGGCCATTTAGAGCCTATATTAATTTTTTGATCTGGTAGTTCTATGTACCGGGCACCTGGTTGCCATGTAAGACCGAAATTTAAAATAAACGCCTGGTGTGGCTTTATGTTCTCGTTGGAAAGTTCCGTTGGATAGTTTGGTGTAAATTCTTTCTTTTCATCTTTGACAAAAGAATAATCAGTACTGTTATCCAACGGAGACCTGCTTTGGAATTCAAACCCGGCGCTCCAGGTGAAGCCTTCACCAATTCCTTTTACATAAGACCCACGTAAATACCAGGCTTCATAAAGTTTCATCAAATTCTTTCCGCCTAACAAAGCTGCAAACGTAGTACTCCTGGGACCAATAGGACTCGCATTATTAAACTGGAAAACTCTCTTGCCTCCGGAAAGACTAATAGAAGTGATATATTTTTTTCCGTAAGTATAAGAAGTGCTTAACCACGCATTAAAATGGCTATTGGTAAATCCATATCTTATTGTTGGCGTTATTCGGATGGATCTTCTGCCAATAGTAGAGTCAAGTTTTTTTGTATAAGTAGTGGAAAGATTCAATGTCAACCCTTCCACGATATTATAGTTTATTTGGTCAGTTACGGGGCGGAAATAATAGGATGCATTCTTTTTTCCTTTATTGACTGTTTGCCCTGTAAGTAAAATGCCCATTACTTTCAGCTTGTTGTTAACCCTGTCCATCGAATCAAGGTAAGCGGGATTTTTGCTTAATTGCTCTATGCTATCTTTTTTGCGATAATCCATCGTTTCTTCATCAAGCAACTTCAGAGGCCGTGCATCATCCCAATAAGTTGGAGTCTTTCTGTTGGCACTGTCAGTATATTTTAAAACTGTGTTGTCAAAATAATTCTTTTTGAAATCCGGATTTGGATTGAATTTGGAATAAACATTTACAAAACTTCCGTAAACATCTATCCCAAGAATTTTTATATATGGATAAATGACCTGGTTATGCAACACCCACAAGCTGTCATTGTAAGGAACATATAGTTGTTCCAGGATCAAAGAATCTAGGAGCTCCATTTGATTTACTTTTCGCAATTCCAGTTTCAATGAGTGGATGCGCCATTCATTCTCCACAATATTTATATAACCAGAAAAAAGAGGCTCGTATTTTCTTTTGGGAGTTACCAGTATCTTATTTATTTGTTTACCATCTTCAAAAAAGGCACCTACGTATTTGTATTTATAGTAGTTAGTCGCATTATCAGAGATAGGAGAAATAAATCCACGCGGATTAAGACTGGTGCCTATCTGCACATTATTATCATACATAGAATAAAACTGTGGTGCAGCAAGTCCATAACTATCGCTGTTGCCGCTTACCCGGGATGAGTGAACTTCTATTTTTCTATCGTTTGGCTTGCGTACTGAATAGGTAGAAATAGTTTCTGAGAGA
>VBAS01000008.1 GCA_005882975.1 Bacteroidota bacterium
GTGAATTGTGGTTCCTTAATAATAAAAGTTAATGCTAAGGCAACAACTGCTGATCCTAAAAAAGAAAGGATCGATCTTCTTCTTTTCTTTTTTTCAACTGAGATCGTTGGTTCGCTCATTTTGAGATCGATTTTTAATTGAGGTTATACGTGGCTTGAAATTAGAAACTGATCTATGAATTTATGAATTATTGAAGAAGAAATTTATTAAACTCGTTTTGTGAGTGAAGTTGTTCTCCCTAATTAAAATGTAAATTGAATACGGCTTTCAAAGAATTGAACTTTTCCTTTCATACCATACCTGTCCAGAATACCATAACCATAAATGATTTCAAAGCGAATTACTTTCGTCATATACCAGTTGATCATTGGAGTGATCC
>VBAS01000009.1 GCA_005882975.1 Bacteroidota bacterium
TATCTCTCCACCGATATGATCTGAATGATCGGCATCAAATGAACCCGTATTAATAAGTTGAGGTGTTGGGTTTGATTCAGGTCTTGACTTCAACGTCATCTTTCCATCAAGAGGTTTTCCATATTGCAGGTTGGCAGCAATATGAAGTATTTGTTTCTTTTCGGGATCGTTGATGGGCAACCATCCAACACGAGCCACATATTGCCAGGCAAAAGTTGAAAAGCCCTGGCCCTTTGAAATGAAATCATTATAATATCCAAGGTTCAGGAAAAGCTTTGACTTAGGAAAATAACCAAAATATTTAATTCCATCCGCTAAAATGGGAATGACATCTACTGCCATCTGTCTTTCATATCCCCAGGGAGAGTGGCCATTCATCACTTTTACCGTGGAGAAACCTTCTTTTGTACGGCCGACAAAAATATGCCCTTTCAATTCAGGCACACCAACGGTTATACCTGTTTCACGCATCATCCAGACTTTGTCATCACCATCATACATGTAAGCGAACTTCCATGCGATAGTTCTTTTTACCCTGGTGAGCACACCGCTGCCCAGTATCCGGAAATCCCTGGTTTGAAAAGTTGGATCCAGATTGATGTTTGCAGAATCCATTTGCTTTTTGAAAACATCGTCCTGGATGTACGTGGTAGCGTCACCAATATAGCCAGCCCCTATTCTAAAAGTTGAATATGGTCCATTGAATTCATTAGGCGCTAACTTTTTTGATACTGAGTCGGGGCTTCGTTTCTCAAGGATCAATCCTTCGGTGCCATCGGGAACTGTTGTTTTCTTTTCCTGGCAAATGGATTGATAGGGTAACAAAAAAAACGCTGCCACGGTTAAACATAGTAGTGGCAGCGTTCCAAATGTTTCCCTTGTAATTTTAGTTTTAAAAGATCCTTTAATTAATTTCAAGGGTTTGTATTTATAAGGTTTATGGTTTCAATATTATAGTTTCTGTCCTGTTAAAGCAGCAGGATCCATTAGTTTTTTGATCTGGTCCTCAGTCAGCAATTTTTTCTCCCGTATAAGTTCAAGAATTCCTTTACCACTTTGAAGTGCTTCTTTTGCAAGCTCAGTTGTTTTTTCATATCCGAGAACAGGATTAAGAGCGGTTACAATTCCAATTGTAGTTTCCAGATAATGTTTTAAAGTTTTTTCATTTGCTGTAATTCCATCTATACAGTTTTTTGCGAACAAAGGCATTGCTTTGAAAAAGAGTGCTTGTGATTCCATGATTGCGACAGCGACCACAGGCTCGTAAGCATTTAACTGCAGAAGACCGTCTCTTGATGCAACAGTCACCGTTGCGTCGTTACCTATTACTTTATAACATATCTGGTTCATCAACTCGGGCATTACAGGATTTACTTTTCCTGGCATAATGGATGAACCGGGTTGAAGTGCAGGTAAGTTGATCTCGAAAATTCCGTTGCGTGGACCTGAACATAGGAAAATTAAGTCGCTGCTGATCTTAGACAATGTAACAGCGAGGTTTTTTAATGCTGAAGAGTACATAACAAATGACTGCATGCTGCTTGTTGCAGCGATCAGATCTTTAGCCAAATGCATTGGTTTACCTGTAATTTTTGCAAGCTGTACTGCACATTTTTCAGCATAACCTGGAGATGCAGTAAGTCCTGTACCAATAGCAGTAGCTCCCATATTCTCTTCGTATAAATAAGCTTCGGTATTACGAAGGATGTCAATGGCTGCATCGACCTGGTTACCAAAACCATGAAATTCTTGTCCAAGTGTCATCGGCACCGCATCCTGGCCTTCAGTACGACCCATCTTCACCAAACTTTTAAATTCATCTCCTTTTTTATGAAATGACTGAGAAAGCATTTTTGCTTGCTGTATTACTTTATCATTATGTAATAACAATGCAACATGAATAGCGGTAGGGTAGACGTCGTTAGTTGACTGACCCATGTTCAGATCATCATGTGGTTCTATAAATTGATATTCGCCTTTTTTCTTTCCCATCATTTCGAGAGCAATATTTGCAAGCACTTCGCAGGAATTCATATTTGCTGATGTACCTGCACCGCCCTGGTACAAGTCTGTTAAAAACTGGTCATGGTATTTTCCATCAATCACTGCCTGGCAAGCTTTTTCAATAGCATCCATTTTTTCTTTTGACATTCTTCCTACTTCAGTATTGGCTCGTGCAGCAGCCAATTTTACCATGGCATAAGCCCTTACATAGTCTGGATAAAAATTTGTTTTTACACCACTCACCTGGAAGTTCTCCAATGCTCTCATCGTTTGTACTCCATAATAAGCATCAAAGGGAATTTCCTTATTACCCAGCAGGTCGTGTTCAGTCCGGGTTTTTTGCGCCTTTGTAAACTGAAAGCAAATAAGCATCAGTAAAGGCAGCATAATAAATTTTATCTTCTTCATTTTGTTTTAATTTTTTGGTCGGAATAAAAAAACTTGTTACAGGTTAATTGCGCCCAGAATATATCCTGGGCGCAATTGACTTCAGTACATCAGATCAGCACTGATCAATATTTAAAGAAAAGTTGTTGTAGTTGTTTTTTATCTTTTGACTTTGTCAAACCAAGCATTAATAATATCCTTGCTTTTTGAGGAGTCAGGTCATCAGAAACGATAGTGCCAAGCTCATCATCATTGATCTCATCATGAAGTAAAACCCTGCCGGAAGGAGTGCGACTGGCACGGCAAACGATAACGCCTGCAGCCACAGCTCTTTTAACCGCCTCCATATACGCTTTATTAAAATTACCGTTGCCAACACCCGCGATCACGATGCCGTCTACTTTTTTTGCAACCAACATATCGATCATATCAGGTGGAGCGTCCGCATACATGTAAACAATATCTACGCGGGGAAGTTTTGTATCGGCTTTAATAACGACAGGTGAATTGGGATCTCTTTCCCTTACTGAATTTGCATAATATTCTACTTTGCCATCATAAGCGTGACCAATAGCGCCTGTATTTGGAGATCCAAATGCATTAGTAAAGGTTGTACTCATTTTCATTACTTCTCTTCCATCATATATGCCTTCATTAAAAGATACCAATACGCCTCGGCCTTTACTCTTTGGATCTATCGCTACGGTAATTGCGTCATACAAATTTTTTGGACCATCTGCACTGATCGCAGTTGATGCACGCATAGAACCTGTTAGCACCACCGGCATTGCTTTTGGAATGACCAGGTCAAGAAAATAAGATGTTTCTTCCTGTGTATCGGTACCATGTGTAATAACAATACCGTCGGCTTCTTTTTTTGCAATAATTTCATTGATACGAACGGCAAGTTTTTTCCAGATATCAATGGTCATATCCTGGCTTCCTACAGAAGAAATTTGCTCTCCTGTGATAGTGGCTATCTTTTTTACAGTTGGTATTGCACCGATGAGATCTTCAATAGGAATTTTTCCTGCTGTATAACCGGCCCTGTCAGAAGATGCTCCTGCACCGGCAATTGTTCCACCAGTTGCTAAAATGATAACTCTTGGTAATTGTGCATTGACTTGTGTGATGATGATAACGAGTGCTAAAAGTGAAACTAACTTTTTCATGTTTTTTATTTTTGATTAATGGTTAAGAAAATTTAATAAATGCGTTCTGTCAATTTGTGAGTTTTATAATAAAGCGATGGTTTCAATTTTTCAATTCATAGTTTGTTTTTTGTTTTTAAGAATTTACAAGAATATGCAGATAAAATTTCCGCTTATCGAATTTAATTTCAACTACTGTTTAATTCAATGACAATCGTCACTACTGCTGTTGACTTTAAACAAAACCAGATTCATTAATCACTGGTTTAATGAAGTCTCAATACATAAATTATGATTAAAGCCACATAGCTAAAACCATGTTTCGTTCTTGTAGAGGGTTCAGGCAGGGTTTCGCCGATCCTAAATAGCTAATGCTATTGTCAAATAAGTTTCCTAATCTTGGTTTATATACGCTGTTTTCATGGGAGGGAGAGGAGATTGGATAAGTAGGGTAAATCTAGGGTGTTAAGGTAAATAAAATACTTGTATTGCTCTAAAATTTTTTTATTAATAATTGTGTTTGCTAATCTTGGTGTTTGGCACTTTTTTTTCAAGGCTTTTTCAAATGAATTATAAAGGTGATTGTGTTTTTTTCTTTTTTGCTTTTTTGTCTGTATTACATCCACCAAGACATGCAAATGGCGGAGTAAAAAGCATTACGCCAAACTCAAACCCTGCGCCATTATTTCCGTTAATCTCATTACCATAAGTCAGCGCAAAAACAGCATATTGACTGGGTTCCCAACGCCAGCCGAATTTGTATTCGGGAACAGATTTATTTTCTCCTAAAGAACCAAAAATTTCTCCTACAATTGATCCCTTCTCATTCCACGGATACCATGCCAGTCTTGTAGAGTAAGTAAAAGCATAGGCTGTTTTCTCTTCCACTCCGTAGTGTCTCGTCATACTTGCTCCCGGCATCACGTCCCATTGTAACCTGTTTTTCAAAAATGGAAAAGTTACTGGTGTATTCATCCAATAGGTTTGAAATGCATCTTTACTCCTGTCTTCGCCATCAAGGGTACCCGGGAACATACCAGTACCTGCCTTTACAGCTGCACCACCAGTCTTTGTTTTATTTTCATAAAACATATACTTGGCATAGAAGGATGTTGAATATCCATCATCCGTGGTTTGGTCACCATCGTCATTGTATAAATAAGCAGCCATGGTAAACTCCCATTTAGGAAAAAGAGAATAGGTGTTCATCAGCATCGAATTTCTTTGCCCATAAGTTGGAATAAGAGTGATGGTGCCATGTGCTTTTGATATCCAGCTGTCAGAATTAAATTGTTGCGCTTTGGTTTCAATAAAAAATAAAACCATCATGCAAATGAGTTTTGCAGATTTGTTCATAGATAAGGTTTATTGCATTAAAAATCTTTTACCACTGTCTTTACCAAGTGTTACATCTTCGAAATTATGAACTCAAAAGATCTTTTTAATTTTTCTCAATACCTGATGATGGAGTAGGTGGTGGAGTCTTTTTTGGATCATTTACGTGAGCTTTTTCCCAAGCTCTTACTTTTATTCTTGCAGCATCAAACAACCGCTCATAATTCCCTTTCAATAATTTTTGTTTTGCTTCAGGTGTAAGTTTTTCAAATAATGGCTTATACATATCCAATATCTTCAGATACGATGCCTGGTCAGACGGCGCCACTTCATCAGTACCCATTAAAAAACGATCAGGATATTTATTAATGACCGCTGCTGTATTTGCTGTTGCTTCGGGAGTTTCAGTTACATACTTCGCTACTTCTGTCCATGAAATATCAATATAGATATTCCCTGCTTGCGGATTTGCAAGTGCTTTATCAAGCATGGCCATTTGATCTTTCACAGGTCTTACAATTCTTCCTACACCGCAATGCGCCCAAATAATTGGTGTATTGCGATGTCTTGCAAACAAGGCTTTGATCTGTTCAATATCCCAGTTCTCCTGTCCTGATTTTGGGAATGGCATATTGATGTCATTATGCAGAATAACAAGCAATCCTGATTCAGCGCAGAAATCAAGTATTCGATCGAGTGCGGGATTATTTAATGTAGCAACCGGTCCTGCAACTTTTGATGAAACAAATTCTTTATGAATTGAAAATTCGCCAATGCCTGTGAATACTCCCGGAAATGTTTTCAATACTCTTTTAATATGATCGGTGGCGTACATGTCAGCAGGATTGAAGCCGGTGATCATTGGATCAAATCGTGCCTGCTCTTCCTTGGTAAGCGACTTGTAAGCCATCGCTATAAAAGCATCAGTGAAAGAATAATAATATAAAGGGTCATCACTAGCCAGGTAATAAGTCGGAGCGAAGTTGCCACTGTTGTTGTAATTCCACATTTGCTGAAGTGGAATACCAAACAATGCAACACGTCCAACTTTGTTTCCCATTATTTCAAGGAATTTATGAATGTCCGTTCCTTCCTGTACATAGTTTGTTAAATGAAAATGAGAGTCATTGAGCACAACTGAATCTTTACTGCCTTGTGAAAAACTTTTATTTGAAAACAGTAACAAAAAAAATACGGGAGCAATTATTGCTTTAGCAATAATTGATCTCACGGAAATATATATGTTGTCTTTTTTAAAGCAGATCTCTTTCATGGTATTAATTTTTTTGAACAGAACGTATTTTTTCATTTATAACTGATAAATGAAATCATCATCAACAATTAAAAATTAAGCTCCAGGTCAAGATTAAAAATTGTTCCATTTGCTCCCACAGTATACGGATATGCCAAACCGCCAACAGGGCACTTATTCATGAATATAACCTGGCCATTCAAACGTGTAGAAATTGTTTTTTTAAACGGGAAGAAATTGAAGCCCACTCTTGTTTCCGAAGGATCACCATACTCTCCAAAGATCTTTGAATACGTTGTGTAAAGCTGAAGTTTTTTTGGAAAAATCATTGCTGAAGCTAATAGCTGAAATCCCTCGTCATTAAGTTCGGTTAATGCCATGGGAGAACCTATCAATTTGAAATTATCGATCTTTCTCCAATAATATTCTCCTTCAAGAGCAAAGCCTTTAGTCTTTGCACCAGCATCGACGCTAAACATTCGATCACGGGCCTCATCGATCTGTGTTCCGGGGTTAAATAAGTTAGGCAGGAAAATAGAGCTGCCATCAGAAACCCTCAACGATACATTTTCAAATGCATCAGTTGTTGGCTGACCTTGCCGTGTCTCATCACTTCTGGTGAAATGAAGACCTACCCTCGTAGCTATTTTTTCGTGCATATCGTAATCACCATAAGCACCATTGAACATACCATACTCACCTGTAGTAGGTAAATAAACCAACGCCCCGGCTACGGTATTAAGCTTGTTATCGATCTGCCCCGCATCAACTCCTAATGTGCTCATGTTGTTTCCAAGCATGACCTGGTAGCTAAGTTTTTTTACAATTTCACCTTTGGCTTGAAATCCGCTGGTATAAGAAGGACGCATATATTCATCGGCTATCATACGATTATCCACGGATAGCCAGAAAGGAAAATTTCCTTCTGTGCTTCTTACTCCCGGCAGCGACATGATGCCTCCTGTAAGTTTGAAATACTTATTAAAAGTGTATGAAAGGTTACCGGCAACAACAACCTGTGCGCCCTGACCCTGGGAAGCATTACTCGTCCATACGTATAGAAAGTATGTAAACTTTGGATCAAATGCCCATCCCGTGAAGTAAATACTTACTTTTTGCAACTGAATATCCTGGCGTTTGTCTACTTCTTTTGTCTTTCCGAAACCATCAACATAGCTTGGATCAATACCTGCTTGTGTGAGGTAACGGAAATAAGTATATGGCCGGATATTAAGTTCACCAAATTTTGACTTGGCCACTCTATGGCCTTGCATCATTCTGTAAGGAACATATTTAGTTGTATCATCATCGGCATTGGCTGTTTGTGCATGAGTCATCATGCTTAGAGATAAAACGAGAGCACTGATTATAATGGTACGCCAATTAAGAAGTGTTTGTATTTTCATAAGCTAGTTAATGATTAAGGTTATAAAGTTTGATCAACACTAATTCTTTGCAATATAAAATTAACCAGGTAATTATTTTGTTAACTGGATATTGTAACCTGTCTTTGAAAAAGATAGATCAACATAATTTAAGTAGAAAACAACCGGTCCTTTATGATCGCGACCGGTTGTTCTTGTTGTTATGTTAGTAGCTTTATTTTTTAGGAGTGATCTGGTAAGGGTTTACTCCTAATTGTTCAATTATATATTTAATGGTCTGAATTGCTTTTGCACTATTTCCAGCAGGTGTTAATGGAGGAGAGATAACCGCGATTCCAAACTTGCCGGGAACTACAGCAATGATACCACCACCAACTCCGGATTTAGCAGGTGCACCGGTTGCATAAAGCCACTGGCCTGAGTCATCATATAAACCTGCAGTTGCCATTACCGGTAAAACGTATTTTACTGTTTCAGAAGATACACATACTTTTTTAGTAACAGGATTTACTCCGCCATTGGCAAGTGTTCCCGCCATTACTGCAAGATCTTTTGCATTCACACTGATAGCGCATTGTTTGGTATAAATATCAGTGGACTGTACAGGATCAAAATACATTCTTCCATAAGCGTAAAGCAGATGGGCGATAGCCTGGTTGCGAAGATTATCTCCGGCTTCACTTATGTATACAGGCATATCAAGAGAAAGTTGTCTGCCGGCAAAATCACTGTGAACCTGTAGTATGCTTTTCCATTTAGCAGCAGAGTCCGCTCCTTTTATAAGACTGGTTGATGCAATAGCTCCCGGGTTTACCAATGGGTTGATCTCTTTTCCTTTCTGCATTTCCACTGCAACGATAGAATTAAATCTCATTCCTGTTGCGTCTACTCCAATTTTATCCATTATAAATTTTGGATTATTTTCTTCAATCACTTTAGCCATCGTAAACACTTTGGAAATTGACTGGATGGACACGGCGCTTTTCAGATCGCCTTTAGTGTATACCTGGCCATCTGTTGTTACGATCGCAATTCCGTAAATGTTTGGATCTACACTGGCCAACTCTTTTATATAATCCGCATTTTTTCCTTCTTTCAGATTCTTGAATTTTTCATACGCCTCATTTAATGCTTTTTCTATTTGCTCTTTGGTTTGTGCTTTTAAAACCGGAGTACCGATAAAAGCAAGGAGTGTGAGGAGCAAAATTGCTTTCGAAATATTCTTTTTCATTTTCTTGATTTTATTTTTTTGAAATGGTTAATGTTTCAAGAACTAATTCTGCCCACCTTTTGGCTTAAAGAATGTAGTTGAGAAATTATATTTGAAAGAGAACTGGATCTTCTGAATATCTGATTTAAAACCATTTTCTCCTTCCCGCTGGCCCCACTGAAACTCAACAGCTGCCATGGTATTTTTGACTGGAGTAGTTCCAATAGTGAGTGAGGCATACTGGCCGGCTTTATAAGAAGTGGAGCCTGCCGCAGTTGCTGTGTTTTCTATGGAAACACTGGAGTAACCAAGAGATGTCCACCAGGTAGGATTCCAGTTATGATCGATCCATGCCGTTAGCCCGGTAACTGGCAAGGCTTTACCCTCAATAGGT
>VBAS01000461.1:0-1492 GCA_005882975.1 Bacteroidota bacterium
ATAAAAAAATTGACGCTGAAGGATTAGAATTTGATGTCGTGCTGGAAGATGTTGAAACGCTGAATCAAGGAGCATTGCAGAGTAAGCTTGATATTACTAGACTTAGCTTTCCTGCTTTCTTTCAATCCTTAGATAAATATGTTTTATTGAATGCAGGCAGTGCATTAGGGAAAGGTGTTGGTCCTTTATTAATAAGTAAGAAGAATATTGAATATTTAGATAAAGATATAGAACATTCAAGCATTGCTATCCCCGGCGTAAATACAACAGCAAATTTTTTATTGAGTTTTGCTTTTCCAAATGCCAATCAAAAAGAGCCAAAGATCTTTTCTGCAATTGAGGATGCGGTTCTAAATGGTCAAACAGAATTGGGAGTTATTATTCATGAGAATCGTTTTACTTACCAGCAAAAAGGATTATATAAAGTAATGGACCTTGGCGAGCATTGGGAACAAGAAATGAAATTACCAATCCCTCTTGGTGGTATTGCTGTAAAAAGGTCAATTGATAAGCAAGTAAGTTTGAAAATTGACAGGCTAATAAAAAAAAGTATCGAATATTCATTTGCCAATTATCCTTTGATCAGTGATTATGTAAAACTACATTCACAAGCAATGGATGAGCAGGTGATGCGACAGCATATTGATCTTTATGTAAATAATTATTCCCTTTCATTAGGCAATGAAGGAAGGAATGCTATTGAAAAGCTTTATATGGTATTTCACTCAATGAAAAAAACAGGGTTAGTTAAAGAAGAAGAACTATTTATTGAGAGTTTTTAATAATGCGATCGTATATTTTTACTGTTTCATCATTATTATAAGTTTTGTCCCTGAATTGCTTTACCCATCTTATACCGCTAATAGCATTTGTAAGAAATACTTCATCTGCTAGTAATAAATCTTCTTCGGTAATGATCGTTTCTTTTATGGGCAAACCAGATTCAATGATATTTCTTCGCATTACTCCATTCACACAACCCTGGCTTAAGGCAGAGGTTAAGATCATTTGATCTTTTATAATAAATAAATTGGAAATTGTAGCGTCAGCAATATTGCCTGCTGTATTTAAAACAAGACATTCATTTAACTTATTTTCTTTTGCATATAAAGCAGCCATTGCATAAGGTAAAAAATTGGCTGTTTTCAAGTTGGAAAATATGTCGGTACTTTTTTTCGCAATTGGATAAATATCTATTATAAAACCATTTTCATTCAGATTGTTTACCAATTCATTCAAAAGCCAGCATTCAATTATATATTGAGGTTCTTTGTCCTTATCATTTTCGTATAAACTGCCATGGCCTCTGAAAACAGATAATCTTATCCTCGCTAGTTGTACGCATTTATTTTTTCTTGCAAGCGTTAAAATTTCTTCCCTCAACTTTTCAATTGTAAAAAGTTGTGGAATTTTAAATTTCAATAACTCCAGGCTATTAAATAATCTTTCAAAATGAAAAGTTTCCAGGACAATTTTTCCTTCGGCGAATTTC
>VBAS01000461.1:1506-1996 GCA_005882975.1 Bacteroidota bacterium
GCGAATTTCATTGTCTCAAATAATCCATCCCCATAGCGATAGCCGCGGTTAGTAACAAGCAAGGCCGGTTTAGCTGCATCTGATATTTTTCCATTGACAGAAATGCTATTCATTCAATGAAAGTAAAATAAAAAAGCCATCCCGAAATTTCGGGATGGCTGAGTCAATTTTCATAAAAATATTTTATGCCTGTTCCAATAAGCCAGCTTTTACCGCATACATTACCAAACCAGCCATACTCTTTGTACCGGTTTTTGTTTTCAGCTTATCACGGATAGCTTCCACGGTACGTGGGCTCAGATCAACTATATCAGCAATCTCTTTAGTGCTTTTTTCATCGCACATAAGTTTTAGAATAGTTATTTCTTTTTCCGTAAGATGAACGTCCTGTACCATAGATGATTCAGAAGTACGTTTCGTACGAAGACCGCTTAAAAGAGCTTTATTTGTAAGCTCATTAAAATAAAAATCATTTTCAAACACACCTCTT
>VBAS01000461.1:2070-3462 GCA_005882975.1 Bacteroidota bacterium
AGAAATAACAGAATGATCGTTGTGCATAGATAACATGATTACTTTAACACCGGGATATAATTTTTTGATCTCGGGTAATGTAGCTAGGCCATCCATTATAGGCATTGATATATCAAGCAAAACCACATCGGGCTGTATATGCCTGAGCAAATTCATAAGCTGCATGCCATTTTCGGCTTCAGCTACCATTTGAATGTCTTTGCGACTTTGAAGAGAAGTTTTTACGCCGGTGCGGAAAAGCGCATGATCATCGGCGATTGCTACTTTAATTACTGAGTTGGGTTCGTGGTTTTTCATGGATTATGATATTAGTAAAAAAATGTTTGGACATATGTTAATTCAGCAGTGCAAGATGAAAAAATCCTATAACATATACCATAGTATTAGTACTTGATTTCGTATTTGTGGAAAGTACCACTCCTAAAGCTAAAACGAAACATTACTTATAACAGTTAAGATGATTTACGATTGAATCAGTAAATACCGAATACATTAAATAGAGCAGTTTTTCTCTTGTTAACAGTCGACTGTGAATATATTTTTGCTGCGAAAGTTGATTGATACGGATGATTCGTTTAATCCTTCTCATCCAATGTCCATTACCGTCCAGAAAGTTATTTCCAAATCCATTGAAAAACCATACGACACTCTCCGGCCAATCAACTTTCTATTTTATAAATGAATTGATTCCCGTTTTTAAACCACTAACCTGTTGAGAAAGCCGAACCATTAAACCCTGTCCTTATGAAATTCGGCATATAAAAATCTTTTTCTTTTCATAACAGTAACGTTTGACCCCGGTCCTCATAACGCCGGGGTTTTGTTTTGTACTAACATCAAATAATTCAGGAAAGTTTTTGTGCAATTATATAAGCACGGGGTTCGCCTATAGTGAATTTCTTTTTTCCCGGAATGCTATAAATTTCTTTTATAGGCAGTCCCGCATTTTTCAACATTGCTTCCATTTCATTAACCGAGTAAATGTAGTCGACAGCTGTCTTTATTTCCTCTTTTCCATCGGGTAAAATAATGATGCTTTGTGTTTCAATGCGTGCAGGATGAAACAGAAATTTACTATCGGCCAATAATTTTAAATCTCCAATATTGCTCCAGATTTTATCTCTAAAATTCTTTATTACAATCTCTGAAAGTGACCAGGTATTGATGAGTAAATGGGCGCCTGGTTTTAAAACAGAAGAAACTGCCATCAAAATATCGGAAGTATCTTCAGGATTAAAAAAATTAAGACTATTGCCCATACATATAACCAAATCAAATAAAGAATCAGCTTTATAATTTATAATATTGGTTTGATAAGCTTGGAGGGGTAAGTTCTCTTTTTCTGCAATACTTTTTATTTCATCAATATAATCAGGAAGATTATCAACGGCG
>VBAS01000010.1:0-453 GCA_005882975.1 Bacteroidota bacterium
CGTTCAGCGCGGAAGGTAAATCCTTTATTACAACAAACCTGGGAGGCGTGATGGCGCTGGCAGGCAAGAAAACGGTGATGCTTGAGTTTGATATTCGTAAGCCGAAACTTTTTTCGGGTATGAAATTGAACAGTAAGCAGGGTATCACCAATTTTCTTGTAGGTAAAGCAAATATGGCAGATCTGCCGGTGAAGATCCCCGGTTATGATAACCTTTATGGAATAAGTTGCGGGCCAGTTCCTCCAAACCCGGCGGAGCTATTGCTTGATTCAAGAGTTGAAGAAATGTTTAACTGGTTAAGAGAAAATTTTGACGTTATACTTATTGATACTGCGCCGGTAGGAATGGTAAGTGATGCAATGACATTAGGAAATTTTGCTAATACCACGCTTTATATAGTTCGGCAGGGTTACACTTACAAAAAACAAATTTCACTAATTGATGAATTTTATC
>VBAS01000010.1:573-1128 GCA_005882975.1 Bacteroidota bacterium
GACAGGATACACCCAAAAGGATCTTTACTCTTGGCATATTGAAAAATTTATTCAAAAGAAAATAATCTAAAGCCAGCGGACATAATGAAGATATTGGTTACAGGTGGTGCAGGATTTATAGGTTCAAACCTTGTAGTTGGATTAATGAACGATGACCGAATTACTGTGGTTAGGGTGCTTGACAATCTTGAAACTGGAAGATTTGCCAATATATCAGCATTTAAAGATCATGATAAGTTTGAATTTATAGAAGGTGATATCAGGAACTACGCAACTTGTCTGGAGGCTACAAAAGGAGTTGATGTCGTTTCACACCAGGCAGCACTTGGTTCAGTGCCGCGTTCGGTTAAAGATCCCATTACTACACATGAAGTAAATGCTACAGGAACATTAAATATATTTAACGCAGCCCGGGAAAATAAAATAAAAAGAGTTGTATATGCTGCCTCATCATCTACATATGGTGATCATCCCGGGCTTCCAAAAGTAGAAGATAAGATCGGTGCTCCTATTTCACCTTATGGCGTTACCAAACTGGTAAATGAACTTTATGCA
>VBAS01000010.1:1176-5678 GCA_005882975.1 Bacteroidota bacterium
GGTCTTAGATATTTTAATGTATATGGCCCGCAACAAAATCCTGCAGGTCCTTATGCGGCAGTGATACCTTTATTTATAAAAGCATTGCTTGACGAAAAGCCTCCTATAATAAACGGAGCAGGTGATAGCAGCCGTGACTTTACATTTGTCGAAGACGTAGTCGAGGCCAATCTTTTGGCAATGTTCACTGATAACCCCCATGCACTAAACCAGGTATATAATATTGCAAAAGGAGAACAAACGACATTAAATGAACTGTTTGATATGTTAAGAGAAATTTCCGGTAAGAATATAAAACCGGTACATGGTTCAGAAAGGAATGGTGACATTAAGCATAGTCTTGCAGATGTTTCAAAAGCAAAAAAATTATTGGGATATGATCCGGCCACATCACCTGTAGAAGGATTAAGAAAAACTTTTGATTGGTATAAAAAAAATTCACTCATTTTCGCAGCATGAATTTTGAAAAAAATATTTTAATTACAGGTGGCGCCGGTTTTATCGGCAATCACGTCGTTCGGTTATTTGTAAATAAGTATCTATCCTATCGCATTGTTAATCTTGATGCATTGACATATGCAGGTAATCTTGAGAATCTGCGTGATGTGGAGGACAAGCCGAATTATGTTTTTGAAAAAGCAAATATTTTAGAAGTAAACGACCTGGAAAGGATTTTTAGTGAATATAAGATCGATAGCGTTATTCATTTGGCGGCTGAATCGCATGTAGATCGTTCAATTCTTTCACCGCTTGATTTTGTTTACACCAATATTATCGGCACGGTCAATTTATTGAACACGGCAAAAAAATATTGGAAAGATCTATCAGGAAAATTATTTTATCATATTTCAACTGATGAAGTATTCGGTAGTCTTGGTGAAGAAGGATTCTTTACGGAAACAACCGCTTATGCACCTAACTCACCTTATTCTGCATCGAAAGCCTCGTCCGATCATTTTGTAAGAGCCTATGGTGAAACTTTTCATTTACCAGTTATTATTTCAAATTGCTCCAATAATTACGGGCCCTATCATTTTCCCGAAAAACTCATTCCCCTTTTTATAAACAATATTATTCAAAAGAAGCCACTACCGGTTTATGGAGATGGCAAATATACCCGTGACTGGCTTTATGTAAAAGATCATGCTAGGGCGATCGATGTTATTTTTCATAAAGGAAAAATTTCTGATACATATAATATTGGGGGTTTCAATGAATGGCAGAATATTGAATTGGTGAAACTGCTTTGCAAAATGATGGATGAAAAATTGGGTAATGAGAGGGGTACAAGTGATGTATTGATCACTTACGTTAAGGATCGACCGGGTCATGACAAGCGTTATGCAATTGATGCTTCCAAACTTAGCAAAGAGCTTGGCTGGAAACCATCTGTAACTTTTGAACAAGGGTTAAGCGAAACAATAGACTGGTATTTACAAAACCAAGAGTGGTTAAATAATGTTACTTCCGGGGAATATCAGAAGTATTACGATTTGCAATATCACAAAAGAGATTAATTTTTTTTGAAATTAAAAGTCCTTTAGGGGTTTGGGGTTTATGAAAGGAATTATACTCGCAGGAGGATCAGGCACAAGACTATATCCAATTACAAAAGCTATTTCAAAGCAGCTTATGCCTGTTTATGATAAGCCGATGATCTATTATCCGCTTTCAGTTTTAATGTTGGCAGGAATAAAAGATATTCTTATCATAACAACACCGGAAGATAATGCACAATTCAAAAGACTATTGGGTGATGGCAGCCAGGTTGGTTGCAATTTTCAGTATGCAATTCAGGAAGTGCCAAATGGACTGGCACAGGCTTTTGTGATCGGGGAATCATTTATTGGCGATGATAAAGTGGCATTAATATTAGGTGACAATATTTTTTACAGTGCTGGTTTTTCAGCACTATTATCTTCCTTAATAAATATTGAAGGCGGTTGTGTGTTTGCTTACCATGTTTCAGATCCTGAGCGGTATGGTGTGGTGGAGTTTGATGAAAATAATATGGCGATCTCCATTGAAGAAAAGCCACAACAACCAAAATCAAATTACGCAGTGCCTGGTTTATATTTTTATGACAACTCAGTCATAAATATTGCAAAAAATTTGAAACCATCTCCAAGAGGAGAATATGAAATAACTGATGTAAATAAAATTTATCTCGAAAAAAATAAGTTGAAAGTGGCGATCATGGATCGTGGCACAGCCTGGCTTGATACAGGGACTTTCGATTCACTAAGTGATGCAAGTGAATTTGTAAGGGTAATTGAAAAAAGGCAAGGTTATAAAGTTGGCTGCATTGAAGAAGTAGCCTATAACAGGGGATTTATAAATACAGAACAACTTTTACAACTAGCTACTGCGCTGGAAAAAAGTGGATATGGTCAGTATTTAAAAAACATTTATAAAAAAATATCAAAATGAAAACAGCATTAGTATGCGGTGGTGGGGGTTTCATCGGCGGCCATCTTATTAACCGTTTAAAAAAAGAAGGATATTTCGTAAGGGGTGTTGATCTGAAAGAAAATGAGTATGGAAATGATAAAGCAGATGAATTTGTAATCGGAGACCTTCGGGATTCGCATATTGCAGAGGAAGTAGTGAAAGGAATGAATGAGGTTTATCAGTTAGCAGCAGACATGGGTGGTGCTGGCTATATTTTTACGGGAGATCATGATGCGGCAGTAATGCATAACTCAGCCTTATGTAATTTAAATGTACTTGATGCCGCAGAAAAAGCCGGCGTACAAAAAATATTTTATTCGTCATCTGCCTGCATGTACCCCGAATACAACCAGCTTGATCCCGACAATCCAAAATGTAGTGAAGATTCGGCATACCCTGCAGCGCCAGATAGCGAATATGGGTGGGAAAAACTTTTTAGTGAACGTCTTTATTTTGCTTATCAGCGCAATACTAAAATAAAAGTAAAGGTTGCAAGGTTCCACAATATTTTTGGACCACAGGGTACCTGGACTGGAGGAAAAGAAAAAGCTCCGGCTGCCTTGTGCAGGAAAGTGGCAGAATCCGATAATGGATCATTCATCGAAGTATGGGGAGACGGTAAACAAACCCGTTCATTTCTTTTTATTGATGAATGCGTGGAAGCTGTTCGCCGTTTAATGGATTCTGATTTTTCAGGACCAGTGAACATTGGTTCAGAAGAAATGATCTCAATAAATGATTTTGCAAAAATGGTTATCGATATTAGTGGTAAGAACATTTCAATAAAAAATATCCCGGGTCCGACTGGAGTTAGAGGAAGAAACTCTGATAATAAATTGATCCGTGAAAAATTGGGATGGGAACCCTCCCTTCCTTTGCGTAAAGGGATGGAGATAACTTTTAAGTGGATTAACCAACAAGTGCAACAAAAAGTTTCGATCATATAAATTCTATAAAAAAATAGTGTATGAAAATATTAATAACAGGAGGAGCAGGATTTATTGGCAGTTCATTGAGTGACTATTTATTAAATAATACCGATGCAGAAGTTGTGGTGGTAGATAATTATCTTACCGGTCGTTCACAAAATCTTCCTGTTTCTGAGAAGTTTCGTTTTATTAAAGCAGATGTAAATGATCTGAATGATATTGCATCAATCTTTCAAACTTTTGGATTTGATTATGTATTCCATTATGCTGCAGTAGTTGGGGTAAAAAGAACATTGGATCACCCGGTATTAGTGTTGCATGACTTGCAGGGAATAAGAAATGTATTGACATTATGTAAAAACACCGGGGTTAAAAGAGTTTTTTATGCCTCATCATCTGAAGTGTATGGCGAGCCTGTTCATCTTCCTCAACATGAACATAACACACCACTTAATTCCAGACTTCCTTATGCAGTTGTAAAAAATGCAGGAGAGTCTTTTTGCAGATCCTATTACCAGGAATACCAGCTTGAGTATACCATTTTCCGTTTTTTTAATACGTATGGTCCAAAGCAAAGCCCCGATTTCGTTGTATCGAGATTTATAGATGCAGCATTAAAAAATAAGCCGATCACTATTTTTGGTGACGGCGGCCAAACAAGAACGTTTTGCTATATAGATGATCATTTGGAAGCTACGGTAAATTGCCTGTTGCATGATAAATATATAGATGATGTAGTGAACATTGGTAATGACCAGGAGATATCAGTGTTGGAATTGGCCCGGGCAATTAAAAAGATCACTCAATCAAGATCAGAAATTGTACATCTTCCGCCATTAGCAGAAGGCGATATGACGCGGCGGCAACCTGATATCAAAAAGATGCAAAATTTATTGAATCATCCTTTCATTACTTTAGAAGAAGGATTACAACGTATCATTGAGGCGAGAGTAAAAAAGCAAGGGCAACCAGCATAATATTTTAATGAATAAAACGGCATTGATTACTGGTGTTACCGGGCAGGACGGAGCTTATCTGTCAGCATTCCTGCTAAAGAAAGGATATATTATTCATGGTATCAAGAGAAGGGCATCTCTTTTTAATACTGACCGTATTGATCAT
>VBAS01000010.1:5697-7686 GCA_005882975.1 Bacteroidota bacterium
GTACAAACCTTATTCGTATTATCCAGGAAGCACAACCTGATGAAATATATAATCTCGGTGCGATGAGTCATGTAAAAGTTAGCTTTGATACGCCTGAGTATACGGCCAATGCTGATGGTATTGGAACATTGCGTATCCTGGAAGCTGTTCGTTTGCTTGGGCTTACAAAAAAAACAAAAATATACCAGGCATCTACATCCGAATTATATGGCTTGGTGCAGGAAATACCGCAATCTGAAAAAACTCCTTTTTATCCCCGCTCACCATATGGTGTTGCTAAATTGTTTGCATATTGGACAACGGTAAATTACCGTGAAGCTTACAACATGTTTGCATGTAATGGGATTTTATTCAATCATGAAAGTCCTTTGCGTGGAGAAACTTTTGTAACAAGAAAGATAACAAGAGGCGTTGCGCAGATAGCATTAGGAATGATCAATAAAATATATGTTGGAAATCTAAACGCCAGCCGGGACTGGGGTCATGCAAAAGATTATGTTGAAGCAATGTGGATGATGCTTCAGCAGGATGAACCGGAAGATTATGTTATTGCAACAGGCATTACAACAACAGTTCGTGATTTTATACGTATGAGCTTTAAAGAGCTGGGTGTTGAACTTGAGTTTAAAGGAAAAGGAAAAGATGAAAAAGGATTTGTTAAATCGTGTGATGATAAATTCAGTTTTCAAACCGGGCAGGAAGTTGTTGCGGTAGATCCAAATTATTTCCGTCCTACCGAAGTTGATTTGCTGATTGGTGATGCGACAAAGGCAAAAGAAAAACTTGGATGGCAACCAAAATATACTTTACAGGAAATGGTCAAGGAAATGGTGGCTTATGATCTTGAACTTTTTCGCAAACACAAAATTTTATTGGAAGCAGGATTTCATGTTTTGCCGCAACATGAATAATAAACCACAGCGAACACAGCGGTTCACAGCGCCGTGATTCTCCGTGTCCGTCGTGGTTAAATTTCTCATGGATAAAAAAGATAAAATATATATAGCCGGTCATCGCGGCATGGTAGGTAGTGCCATTCTCAGGCGATTAAAAAAAGAGGGATTTGAAAATTTTGTTTTCAGAACTTCTGATGAACTTGATCTAAGGAACCAGCTATCAGTCGCTGATTTTTTTGCAAAGGAAAAACCAGGTTATGTTTTTCTGGCTGCTGCAAAAGTGGGAGGGATTCTTGCTAACAACACTTATCGTGCAGAATTTTTGTATGATAACCTGATGATCCAATCAAATGTGATCGAGAATGCTTACAGGAACAATGTAAAAAAATTATTATTTCTCGGCTCTTCTTGCATTTATCCCAAGCTTGCTCCTCAACCGTTGAAAGAGGATTACTTGCTTACTGGGTTATTGGAACACACTAATGAGCCTTATGCCATTGCAAAAATTGCAGGTATAAAAATGTGTGATGCTTACCGCATCCAGTATGGGTGCAATTTTATTTCGGTAATGCCTACCAATCTTTATGGATCGAACGATAATTACGATCTGAACAATTCTCATGTACTGCCGGCCTTGCTTCGAAAATTTCATGAAGCAAAAATTAAGAATCAATCTGAAGTAATTGTATGGGGAAGCGGCACACCACGACGTGAATTTTTGCATGCCGATGATATGGCAGATGCCTGTGTGTTCCTGATGAAAAACTATAGTGAACCAGGATTAATAAATATTGGAGTTGGCGAAGATCTTAGTATTAAAAAATTAGCTGAGATGATCAAAGATATCACAGGCTATAAGGGCAAAATTGTTTTTGATTCGTCTAAGCCTGATGGTACTCCACGAAAATTGATGGATGTTTCAAAGCTTAATTCACTTGGCTGGAAAGCCTCAATTTCTTTAAAGAATGGCATTACACAAGTGTATAAAGAAAAATTTCTATTAACTATAGAAAGTTAATTTGATGATAAATATTTTAAGCTTATGTGTCTATTAGAAAATAAAATAGAATTACTAATGCCCGGCCCCTCCTCC
>VBAS01000010.1:7755-10498 GCA_005882975.1 Bacteroidota bacterium
TTGGAAGGATCTTTGGCGTTACCGCGAATTGTTTTACATACTAAGCTGGCGGGATCTTAAAGTTCGTTACAAGCAAACGGTCATTGGTGTAGTATGGAGTGTATTGCGACCGATGCTTACCATGATGATATTTACTTTTGTTTTTGGTAAAGTTGCCAAATTCACTGCACCTGCCGGAGTAGAATATGCAATACTTGTTTTTGCCGGGCTTTTACCCTGGCAGTTTTTTGCAGCAGGTTTGACAGAAGCTAGCAACAGTTTAATTGGGAATCAGAATCTCATATCCAAAGTTTATTTTCCAAGAATGATCATACCGGCTGCGTCTGTCATTACCAGCCTGGTTGATTTTTTTATCTCTCTTGGACTGATGTTTTTATTAATGATCTGGTATGGAACAGTTCCATCATTAAATCTTGTGTTCCTTCCTGTATTTATTGTTCTTGCATTCATTGCAAGTTTTGGAGTTGGTCTATGGTTAACGGCATTAAATGTGAAGTATCGTGATTTCAAGCATGTAGTTCCTTTTCTTGTTCAGATTGGTTTGTATTTGTCCCCGGTAGGGTTTACTTCTGAAAAAGCGGCGGTAATCATTCATGAGAAATTTCGTATGCTCTACTATCTTAATCCAATGGCTGGAGTGATCGACGGCTTTCGATGGTGTTTCTTTGGGGATAAAACACCGATGTATTGGAATGGTATGTTCCTTTCTCTATCTGTAATAATTATTTTTCTGCTTATTGGCATCCGCACTTTCAGAAAGATGGAAAAAAGTTTTGCCGATTTGATATAAGGTTAAGACTGAGATTGAGGTTAAGAGGCGAAACTTAATCTCAACCTTGATCTCAACCTTGATCTCAATCTTAACCTTAAGCTTAAAACTCTTGCAATTCGTCATTATCGGTTGTGGAAATATTGCAAAGCGTCATGCTGAACAAATACAGACTTATGGCAAACTGGTGGCGGTTTGTGATATCATCAGATCCAGAGCCGAGGAATTAGGAAAAAAATATAATGCTGATGTATTTTCTTCTATTGAAGAATTGTTTGCCAAAAAAAAAGGAATTGATGTTGCTGTTATATGTACGCCAAATGGTTTGCATGCTGTTCATTCGATAATTTCATTACAGGCAGGCTGTCATGTATTATGTGAAAAACCAATGGCGATCAATTCTTCCGATTGCCTGGCGATGATACAAGAAGCAGAGAAGGCAGGCAAACATCTTTTTGTTGTAAAGCAAAATCGGTTTAATCCGCCGGTTGTTGCAGTAAAGAAATTGCTTGATGAAAAAAAACTCGGCAATATCTATAGTATTCAACTGAATTGTTTTTGGAATCGTGATGCAAAGTATTATGAGAATTCATGGAAGGGAACCAATATGCTTGACGGCGGAACGCTATTTACCCAATTCAGTCATTTTATAGATCTTCTGTACTGGATGATCGGCGATGTAAAACACGTAAGAGCTTTTAAAAAGAATTATGCTCATCAACATATCATTGAGTTTGAAGATACGGGTGTCGTGATCCTTGAATTTGCAAATGGAGTGATGGGAACTATCAACTACACGGTAAATAGCTTTCAAAAAAACATGGAAGGTTCCCTGGCTATTTTTGGAGAAAAAGGAACGGTTAAGATCGGCGGGCAATATTTAAATGTATTGGAATACCAGCAAATACAGAATCATGTCATTTCTCCATTGCCTGCAGGTAGCAAAGCAAATGAATACGGGTTTTACCAGGGCTCGATGAGCAATCATGATAAAGTTTATCAAAACCTTTCGGATGTAATTCATAACAATGCAAAAATGGCGGCCAGTAGCCGTGATGGTTGGAAAACCGTGGAGATCATTGAAAAAATTTATGCAGCCGCTGAGAACATAAACTAACATGGGCGAACCTATTATTAAAAAGAGTGAGGTCAGGCATGTAACATTTGGTGAAAATGTGACGGTAATCGAGCCAGCAAATCTTTATGAATGCAAACTTGGGGATTATTGTTTTATTGGACCATTCGTGGAAATACAAAATATTTCCACAACCGATAATGACGAATTGCAAGATCCAGTCACATAGTTTTATTTGCGAACTGGTGACAATAGGTAACAATTGCTTTATAGGTCATGGTGTTGTTTTTATAAATGACCTTTTCACAGAAGGTTCTCCTGCGGGTGGTGATCGATCAAAATGGAAAAGAACTAGGATAGGAAATAACGTATCTATCGGTTCAAATGCGACAATTCTTCCTGTTGAAATTTGCGATGGCGCGGTTATTGGTGCCGGCAGCGTGGTTACAAAAGATATTTTAGTAGAAGGGAAATATGCAGGTAATCCTGCAAGGAAAATAGAAAGGTAATAAGATGAAACAACTGCGTTATTATTTTAATTATATCGAATCATGTAACATGTGCGGAGGCCCAGCTGAAAAGCATAAAATTATGGGGCAACGGCTGAATCAATCCCAGGGATTTGATCCAAAGTCGAAATCGGGCATATCTACTTCTGTTATGAAATGTAATAATTGCGGATTGATCTTTTCCAATCCTCAACCTGTTCCTTTTGATATACAGGATCATTATGGACTGCCCCCGGAAAATTATTGGATACCCGAATATTTTATTGTTGATGAAAAATATTTTGCACATCAAATAGCGACAACAAAGACTCTTTCACAATTTAAAGACGGTATGAAGGCGCTTGATATCGGTGCCGGGCTGGGAAAATGCATGATATCCCTGGGGAAGGC
>VBAS01000010.1:10509-20994 GCA_005882975.1 Bacteroidota bacterium
GATTTGAGCCATCGGTTCCTTTTCATCAAAATGCTATTGCAAAAATGAAGATCGCCCCCGAAAAATTAAAACTCGGCATGATCGAAGAAGTAGATTACCCTGATAACTTTTTCGACTTCATAACGTTTGGTGCTGTGCTTGAACATCTTTATGATCCGTCAGCAGCTATACAGAAAGCTCTTAACTGGGTAAAACCAGGCGGGTTGATCCATATTGAAGTACCATCGTCTAAATATCTTATATCTCGGATTTTCAATTTTTATTTTTGGTTGAGAGGAACAAATTATGTGAACAATATCAGCCCTATGCACATACCCTTCCACCTTTATGAATTTGGTATTGATTCTTTCAAACTCAATGCAGAAAAAAATAATTATGAGTTGGTGCACCATGAGTATTATGTATGCGATATTTACTTTATACCGAAAATTTTTCATGGCCTGTTAAAATGGTATATGAAAAAAACAAACAAGGGGATGCAATTGGCTGTGTGGTTAAGGAAAAAATAAATTTTTTAGTACATGTCTGAAACAGCGATCAAAGTAGAAGGACTCGGAAAAAAATATATTATTGGCCACCAGGCAAAGGGAGGTTATAAAACTTTTCGTGACCAGATAGGAGACAATCTTAAAACGGCTTTTTCTAAAACAAAAAAAATGTTGTCGGGGCAGATGGTAGTGGAAGGGGATGAGGTGGAAGATTTCTGGGCATTGAAAGACATCAATTTTGAAGTAAAGCAGGGAGATACTTTGGGGATCATCGGCCGCAACGGGGCCGGCAAAAGTACTTTGCTAAAGATATTAAGCCGTATAACCGAACCAACTACAGGAAAAATATTATTAAGGGGCCGTGTGGCTAGTTTGCTTGAGGTTGGCACTGGTTTTCATCCTGAATTATCAGGCAGGGAGAATATTTTTCTCAATGGTGCTATACTTGGTATGAGCCGGGCAGAAATAAAAAGAAAATTTGATGAGATCGTAGATTTTTCAGGAGTAGAAAAATTTTTAGATACACCAGTAAAACGATACAGCAGTGGTATGTATGTTCGCCTTGCTTTTGCAGTGGCTGCACATCTGGAACCAGAAATACTGATAGTAGATGAAGTATTAGCTGTTGGTGATGCAGAGTTTCAGAAAAAATGTTTGGGGAAAATGAAGGATGTTAGTGAGCATGGGGGCAGAACAGTTTTATTTGTAAGCCATAATATGGCAAAAAAGTTTATGTAGCAGTGCTATAGTTTTAGAGAAAGGCAGTACCGCTTTTTTAGGAAATACATCAGCAGCGGTAAATTATTATTTGCAGGGTAAAACAGATAATCAGCATAAAAAAATATTTGATAAGGAATATGATACCAGGGATTTTATGTTGCATGAGATAAGTATTAATGCAAAAGGAAAAAGTGTGGATGAGCCAATAGATGAATACCAGGAAATTGAATTCAATACATCTATTACCATAAAAAATGATGATGCAGAAAGGTTACATGTAACTTATGTTATTAAGGGGGAAGATGGAACCGACCTGTTTACTTTTAGCCATATAAACGGAGGGTTGAGATTAAAAAAAGGTATTAATAACCTGCAATGTGTATTTCCAAAAGGGTTTCTTAATGTAGGAAGTTTTTACTTTACCATCTATATAATAAAAGACGCTAAAGAAGCGGTGTTTACAGAAATGGATATTTTTTCTGCCAAAGTGCAGGAAGGCAAACGGGACATTGGAGGCTGGATGGGAAAAGAACCAGGGTTTATTAAACCAATTTTTGAATGGAAAAATAGTTAATCCAAAATGAAAAAAGTTATTAAAAAGGTAGCATTAAAGTTATTTGACCCAATTGCGCAAAGGTTAGGGTACCAGCCCCTTAGCGTAATTAAGAGGATGAATGAAAAAGGTTCATTATTGAATAATTTTTACACGGTGCTTAAACAAATAAAATTTGAACCCAAGCATATAGTTGATATAGGTGCCAATCACGGTACCTGGACGAGAACTGCTATTGGTTTTTTTCCTGATGCTTTCTATACTTTAATTGAGCCGCAAGGCTGGCTAAAGGATTCTATTAAAGACCTGATGGATTATAACTCTAAAATTGAATTTCATCCGGTTGGTGCCGGGGCAAAACCAGGTATTTTTAAATTTACAATTGCTAACAGAGACGATAGCAGCTCTTTTAAGTTTACAGAAACTGAAGCTATTGAATCGGGGTTTAAACAAATTGATATCCCGGTAGTAACGGTAAACCAGCTATTAGAAGGCTCTAAGCTGCCTGTGCCAGATTTAATAAAAATTGATGCCGAAGGCCTTGATATTGATGTGTTGAATGGCGCCGATAATTATTTTGGAAAAACTGAAGTTTTTATGGTTGAAGTAGGTATTGTGATAAAGGATTTTGAGAACAGTTTTCTTGCGATGATAAATTTTATGGATAGCAAAGGATACCGGCTTTTTGAGATCACCGATCTTAATCGCCCCTTGCCAATTAAAATATTATGGCTAGCAGAACTGGTCTTTGTAAAGAAAGGCGGCTTTATTGATTCGCAAAAATTCGTTTAACTGACATAGTACATGATTAACGTAACCAAAACATTTCTTCCTTCTTTTGAAGAATACACCACAATTCTTAAGAAGGCGTGGGATAAAGCATGGATCACCAACAATGGAATGCTGGTGCAGGAACTGGAGACGAAACTTCAAAAATATTTGAATGCACAGCATCTTTTATACTGCGGTAATGGAACTATTGTACTACAAATGGCTTTGAAAGCATTTAATATTACCAAGGAGGTGATTACTACACCTTTCTCTTATGTAGCAACTACTAATGTTTTATTATGGGAGGGTTGTACTCCTGTTTTTGTAGATATTGACCCGGAAAATTTTTGTATTGATGCCTCCAAAATAGAAGCAGCCATAACAAAAAACACACAAGCTATTTTAGCTACCCACGTGTATGGTTTACCCTGTAATATTGAGCTTATTGAAAAGATTGCCGTAAAACACAAGCTTAAAGTAATATACGATGGTGCCCATGCTTTTGGGACTGAATACATGAATAAGCCCTTACTTAGTTTTGGGGACATTAGCACCTGCAGTTTTCATGCTACCAAGCTATTTCATACTGTGGAGGGCGGATGTATTATTTGCCATAAGGAAGAGCTTCTTAGAGAGCTAATGTTAATGAGAAGTTTTGGACACATTGGTGATGAATATTTCAGCGTGGGAGTAAATGGAAAAAATTCAGAATTTCATGCAGCCATGGGACTGGCAGTTTTGCCACACATAAATTCTATAATAGAAAAAAGAAAAGAAATTTCTGCCTTATACGATAGGCTTTTAAGCGACAGTAATATCAGGGTATTAAATTTTGATAAAGAAAAAATAAAATACAACTATGCTTATTACCCTGTAATATTTGCCAGTGAAAAAGATCTGCTGAATGTGCGTATCTTACTGGAACAGGATGATATTAATACGAGAAGATATTTTTACCCTTCATTAAACACACTGCCTTATTTAAAATCTGCCAGTGCCTGCCCGGTTAGTGAGGACATCTCGAGACGTGTACTTTGCCTACCCCTTTTTCCTGACCTGGAAGAAGAAAAAGTAAACCAGATTTCAGGCACCATTAAAAAATTGGTAAACATATGACGCTTGCCATCATGCAGCCTTATATTTTCCCTTATATCGGCTATTACCAATTAGCCGGGGCTGTAGACAAATTTGTTTTCCTCGATGACGTCAATTATATCAATAAAGGGTGGATCAATAGAAATAATATTCTTATCAACGGCCAGGCAAATCATTTTACAAATCCGCTCAAAAGATGCCAGCCAGAATAAATTGATCAATGAAGTTGAGGTCAGTGAAGGTAAATGGAGCGAAAAATTGTTGCGAACTATTGAAATGGCATATAAAAAAGCTCCTTGTTTTAGTGATGCGTTTCCAGTGATAAATGAGGTGCTTTCTTCAGAAGAAAGGCTTATTGGTAACCTTGCTAAAAAAAGTGTTCAATCCGTTTCTGACTACCTGCAACTACCGACCACATACGTAAATTCTGCAGGCGAATATTCAAACAAAGAACTCAAAGGCCAAAGCAGGATCATTGACATTGTTGAAAAGGAAAATGGTTCAGACTATATTAATCCAATAGGCGGCACGGACCTGTATGAAAAGAAAACATTCCAGGAAAAAAACATCAGGCTTCATTTTCTTCAAACAAAAAAGATTGTGTATCCGCAGTCGAAAAACGAGTTTGTGCCTTTTCTGTCCATCATTGATGTTCTAATGTTTAATAACAAGATGGATATCAAAAATTATTTAAACGAATTTGAACTTATATAAACAACTATTATGACACTTCAGGATGTTTTAAAAGAAGCTTTCAATATGAAGGATTCCGAGTATACCGATGCGCAGTCGTTAATGCAATTAGAAGATTGGGATTCCATGAACCATATGGTTTTTATAACCCAGTTAGAAGAAGTATTTGGTGTGGAGTTGAGTGGCGATGAAATTATTTCTTTGGAGACAATAGGAGATGTAAAAAAATTGCTTGACCGAAAAGGCAAAACTGAAAAGATATGATCCTGGCAGAACAAACAATTGTCTTAACAGGCGGTGCCGGGTCAATTGGTGAATTTCTTGTTTCAAACTTATATCAATCCGCTAGCAGGCTGGTTGTCGTTGATAAAAACGAAGAAAAACTGCAAATACTAAAAAACCGTTTTAATAACATTGAAGTTTATTGCTGCGATTTAACCGCCCCTGAAAAAGTATCGGAAACAGTAGCAGAAATTTTTAAAACAAACAAGGTTTCTGTCTTAATAAACAATGCTGGATTTATTCACAGCGAACCACTGGTTAATATTTTAAAACCAGAAGAAAGAAAACATTCTTTTACTGCCTGGGATGAAACAATCAAAGCGAATCTTTATTCGGCTTTTTATATGTCAGCAACTGCTGCCGAACAAATGGTGGCTCAAAAAATTAAAGGACTTATTATCAACATAAGTTCTATTTCTGCTAAAGGCAATATGGGTCAAACAGCTTATTCTGCTGCAAAAGCAGGTATTGAAGCAATGACCATTACCTGGGCAAAAGAACTTGGAATGTTTGGCATTCGGGCCGCAGCAATTGCGCCTGGTTTTTTTGATACAGCTTCCACACAAAATTCCCTTTCCGAAGCAAACATTAAAAAATGGTCTAAATCAGTTCCATTAAACAGGCTTGGCAAACTGGAAGAGCTTGCTTCCGGCATTCGGTTTATTATAGAAAACGATTATTACAATGCCCAAACCCTGTCGATTGATGGCGGATTAAAAATTTGCAACCTTGGTCAGAAAATTGATGAAATTGTTGGCAAGTTCGGTAACCGTACAGCGATACATTATCCGGGCGGAGAAAAATACTCATATGAAGAACTAAGCTCTAAAGCGAACCAATACGCCGGCTATCTTTATGAACAAGACATAAAACTGAATGATGTAATTGCAATTTTAAATGATAAGTCCATTGAGTGCTTCGCACTTATGCTGGCATGTTTAAAACTTGGTGCTACTTATACCAACCTTGATACCAACAGCCCTCTTGATCGCTTAAATAAAATTATAGACCGTTGTCAGCCGAAGCTGATTTTTATCGATCCAAAATTAGAAGCTGTGTCATTTAATGGGCTTGCAGATAAAAGAAAACTCATTTCTTTAAGAGAGGTAGTAATTCAACAGTCGGTCCCTGCATCAATTAACAATGAAATTACAGGAACAGTGCCTGCCTATATTATGTTTACTTCGGGATCAACGGGCTTCCCTAAGGGTGCTGTTATGAACCATGCAAACCTTTTAAACCTGATTGACTGGAGTAAAGACACATTCGGTATTACAGAAGAAGACCGCTGTACCAATGTAAACCCAGTTTACTTTGACAACTCGGTGTTTGATTTTTATAGTGCTATTTTCAACGGCGCTACTTTAGTGCCGTTTAATAATACGCAAACTCGTAATCCGCATGCATTAGTAAAACAAGTTGAAGCAGCAGGCTGCACCATTTGGTTTTCGGTGCCGTCTATGCTCGTTTATTTGTTAACAACTAAAGCAATAGAAAAAAACAGCATGTCCTCCCTGCGTAAAATTATTTTCGGAGGAGAAGGATTCCCAAAACCTAAAATGCAAAAACTATATCAATTGGTTGGTAGCAATACGCAATTGGTAAATGTATATGGCCCTACCGAGTGTACCTGCATCTGCTCTTCTTATGATATAACCGAAAAAGACTTTGAGAGTTTGGCAGAATTGGCGCCCCTTGGAAAGCTTGCACCCAATTTCAGCTACGAGATTATTCCGCAACATGAAGACAAACCCCGTATAGGCGAACTTTGTTTGAAGGGACCTAACGTGGGTATGGGTTATTATAACGACATTGAACGCACTAATAATAGTTTCATTCAAAACCCATATAATAAAAATTACAGGGAGATTATTTATAAAACCGGTGACCTTGTGGAATTGGACCAGAATAACGAGTTTCGCTTTTTAGGACGGGTGGATAACCAAATTAAACATATGGGATACAGGATAGAACTGGAAGAAATAGAGGCCGGGTTAAATAGCATCCAGGGAGTTAAGGAGTCTGCAGTTGTTTATAAGAAAATAAGTGATGGCTTAGGAAACATAATTGGCTTTGTGGCCTCACAAGATGGCCTTACTGCTGATGGTGTTATGGAAGAAATTAAAAAGAAGGTGCCGGATTATATGGTGCCGAAAAAAATTTACATGATGGAGTTGTTGCCTAAAAACAGCAATGGGAAAATTGACAGGGTTGAATTAAAGAACAGTCTCTAATATGAAAAATTTAATCATTTTCGGAACCGGAAAAATTGCAGAAGTAGTGCATTATTATGCTAAGGAAGAATGTGGTTTCAACGTTGTATGTTTTACTGTGGATAAGGAATTTATAAAGACTGACAATTTTTTAGGCTTACCGGTTGTGCCATTTGAAGAAGTGGAAAATAATTTTCCCCCTTCTGAAAATTTATTTTTTGTAGCTGTGGGCTACCATGATTTGAATAAAGTAAGAGAACTGAAATGTGCAGAAGCAAAAAATAAAGGATACGAACTTACGTCGGTTATCAGCCCAAATGCAAATGTGCCTAAAAATGTGAAGACCGGTGTAAACTGTTTTATTATGCCACCTGCATTGGTACATCCTTTTGTAACATTGGGAAACAATGTTTTTGTATTTAGCGGGGCTGTGGTGGCACATCATTCGCACTTAAAAGATAATTGCTGGATTACCTCCGGTTGTAATATTTCGGGTAATGTAACTATTGGGGAGAATTGCTTTCTTGCCATCAATGCCACTATTGCTCATAGTGTAAGCATCGGAAAGGATTGCTTCATTGGCGCCAATGCATTGATTATAAAAAATCTTGAAGACGAAAAAGTTTGTTTTGCCGAATCAACCAAGCCAATAAAACTTACCAGCAGGCAGTTTTTAAAAATGTCCAACTTTTCTAATCTATAATGTTACAGCAGTTAAGCAAGGAGGAGTACCAGGTATTATTAAAAATTCCTGGTTTGTTTTCTTTTCCACTGGTAGGGGCAGTTGTTGAAAAAAGGCAAGAAGGTAATGTCTACGTCGACAGTATAGCTAATCCCGGAATTGTTTTTGTAATCCACAAAGCAGGGTTCTCCTACCTGTATCATAGAGATGAAAGTTTAGACTGTGAGCAGTTACTGGAGTTTTTTTTAAATGAAGGCAAACTCCCTGTCTATTTTCATTTATACGATCCGCCTGAGCAGCTAATAAACTGTTCCTTGAAGACTGAGAAACTTGGCGTCAAAATTCGTAGCAGGATTCAGTTGCAGTATAAAAGCAAAACAATAGACACCATAAAATATAAGCCCGCCATTAGTATAACTGTTAGCGCAATAGACGCGGAAAACTTTGATACACTGGAAACGTTCAACCTTCAATTAACTAATAAATTCTGGTCGTCGAAAGATGATTTTCTAACAAATGGATTTGGTTTTGTTTTGCATAATCAGGAAAATTTGCCGGTTGCCATTTGCTATAGTGCGGGCATATCAAATACTTTGGCAGAAGTAGACATAATGACCATGCCGGAATACCAGGGTCTTGGATTGGCGAAATTTGCAACGGCAGTATTTATAGAGGAAGGATTGAAAAGAAATATCATAACGAACTGGGATTGCTTTGAAGAAAATATAGGGTCCCTAAAAATCGCTCAAGCTATGGGTTTTGCCGAAATCATAAAGTATTCGTTTTTATCACTGTACAATAAAAAATATGAATAAATCAGAGGCTAGTGTTTATCAATGTCCTGTTTGTCTGTCAAAATTTTCTTTGGCCATACACGAGCATAATGGGGATGAAGTTTCAGTTGGCCTTCTAAAATGTAATTCTAATCATGAATTCAAAATATCAGAAGGTATTCCAGATTTCACCTGGCCTAAAGAGCTGGCAGAAATTGATGAACAAACACGAAAGACATATGAAAAGCTAGCTAATGAGTATGACAAGTATGCCCTTTTACCTTTTATGACTTTCAAGGCAAATGAAGGCGAAATCCGTAAAAAAATGACTGATGCCTTAATGATAAAAGATTCATCAATTGTGTTAGAAATTGGTGCAGGAGATGGGAGGGGTTCGGAGCATATTGTGAAAAGACTTGGAAATGAGGGCAAGTTGTACGTCCAGGAGCTTTCGGTAAGTTTCTTAAAAAAATCATTGGCGCGGTTAAGTCAGTATAAAAAATTAGTTGAATTTTCAACTGCGAATGCAAGCTATATTCCCTTTCCAGATAACTATTTCGATGCGGCCCATCATTTTGGCGGAATTAGTACTTTTTCTGATGTAAAAAGATGCTTGCAAGAACTTGCCAGAGTTGTAAAACCCGGAGGAAAAGTTTTAGTCGGTGATGAAAGCATGGGTCCTTGGCTGAGAGATACAGAATTTGGAAAGATAATGAGTAATTCGAATCCCCTTTTCAAATATGAGATCCCCTTGAAAGACATTCCAATTGAAGCGAGAGACGTGAAAGTTGAATGGATAATGATGGGTGCGTTTTTTTTGCTTGAATTTACAATAGGAGAAGGCGAACCTGTGGCTAATTATCATATTCCCATTCCCAGCGACAGGGGAGGCACTCACTGGAGTAGGTATTACGGCAATCTTGAAGGCATAAGTGATGAAACAAAAAAGTTAGCTCAAAAAGCCAGGGAGAAAGCAGGTCTTAGTATGCATGACTGGCTCGATAATGTAATTAAGGAGGCTGCTAATAAAGTCATTGGCAATCCTTCATAAAACGATAAAAAGAAATGAAGTTGAACTGGGAAAAGAAAGGCCAGATTTTTAAATTAGGAGATTATGCTGATTGGCAACAGACGCACGGGCAAGTTCCTTACTTTATCGATGTGAAAGGCCAAAAGAAAATATTTTTCACATCAAGGCCCCAAAGAGATGGCTCATTATATGTAAGTTTCATACATGCCGTAGATATTGAAGTTTCCTCTAGTAACGCTATTGAAATTAAAAAGCTTTACAAGGAGCCTTTTTTGCAACTAGGCGAGGTGGGAGCGTTTGATGAGTTTGGAACAATGCCATGTAGTTTAATAAATCATCCAGAAAAAGATGAAGTGTGGATGTATTATGTTGGTTGGTCTCGAAAAGTTTCCGCGCCTTACGATTGTGCAGTTGGATTAGCTATTAGTAAAGATGGTGGGCAAAGTTTTAACAGGGTTTCTAATGGTCCGCTACTTGGAGCAAATATTAATGACCCGTTTGTAATAGGTTGTCCTCGGGTCTACATTTTCAATGGTAAATGGTATTTATTTTATTTAGGTGGAATAAAGTGGTTAGATTTTGACGGGAAAAAGGAGTCGTTATACAAGTTGAAACTTGCTGTTTCAGATGACGGTTTAAACTGGCAAAGGAATGATAGATTCATTGTGCCTGAAAAATATGATAATGAATGCCAGACTTGTGCAAGTGTATTCTACTTAAATGGGTTGTACCACATGTATTTTACCTATCGTTACGCAATCGATTTCAGAAATCCTGATCGAGGCTATAGAATTGGTTATGCATATTCAAAGGATTTAAATAAATGGATTCGGGACGATGAACAAGGGAACTTTTATAGAAGCGAAAAGGGTTGGGATAGCGAAATGGTGTGTTATCCAAGCATTAACAAAATAGAGGATGATGTATTTATGTTCTATTGCGGAAATAGTTTTGGATTAGATGGATTTGGTTATGCAATAATGAATAAGTCATGATAAAGAATGTAAAAAAGGAATATACTGAGTTTCACAAAAAGAAGGCTTCTATTCACAACTATCCTACTGAATGGGTAATAAGAACGATGCTTGGCACATACCCTAAATTGAAACTAGACAAGTCGAACTATAAAGATGGTAAAATATTGGACTTAGGTTTTGGTGACTGCAGAAATATGAGTCTATTAAA
>VBAS01000010.1:21032-25399 GCA_005882975.1 Bacteroidota bacterium
AACAATCGACTTCGGTTACGAAATATTAAATAGGCAAAATATAAAAGCGGAACTACGAATTGGCGCTAATAATCATATCCCATTTGATGACGGTTATTTCAATTATGTATTGGCATCGAGTTCTTGTTATTACATAGATGATAGCTCATCTTTTAGTGATAATCTTTCAGAAATAGCTAGAGTTTTAAATGTCGGCGGAAGTTTTATTGCCAACTTCCCGGCTATTGTTCCTTATGCTGAAGTTGCCACTAGTTTTATCTTAGAAAATGCAATATCACTTGATGACAACCACGTAATTATTCAAAGCGATATTTATGGAATTAGAAATGGGTACAAGTTTAAAATATTTAAGTCTGAGCAGGAAATTCAAACAGCTTTAAATGATAAGTTCGAGAATATATCCATTGGATTATGCATGGATAATTATTATGGTGTACAGATAAATTATTTTATCGTTACAGCACAAAAGAAATAAATGGATTTTCTAATCGATATTTTAATGCCGGTTTATAATCATGAACCATATCTTGAAGATGCTTTAAACGGTATTGTGTCACAAAAAACTGATTTTAAATTTAGGCTGTTGGTGGGAGAAGATTGCTCAAAAGATCATAGCCGGGAAATTATTTTAAAATATCAGCAAAAACATCCAGCAATTATATTTCCATATTATCGTAAAGTTAATATAGGTGCTCACGAAAACAGTAAACTTCTGTTTAAAGAAGTAAAGTCCAAATATATTGCTATATGTGAAGGCGATGATTATTGGCTTGACACGTTAAAACTTCAAAAGCAGGTGGGTTTTTTGGAGGCCAATCGTGAATATGCAATTTCGTTTCACAATGTTTTCGAAGAAACAAATGGGAAAAAGATTCTTTCTAATGCAAACCTGCTTAAAGAGACAACTTTTACTATTAAAGAACTTGCAAAAGGTAATTTTATACATACCCCTTCTGTGGTTTATAGAACTGGTTTGATTGAGCAGCTACCCAATTGGTATTCTGACGCCCCAGCCGCAGATTATGTAATGCTTATGCTTAATGCACGAAAGGGGTTAATCAAATATTTTCCAGAGCCCATGGCAGTATATAGAAATCACGCACAAGGTATTTGGAACTCACAGAAATATGAGTATCTATTATTGAATACTATTAAAACAATTGACCTGTTGATAAATGAGTTTGATGGGAATGTTAAAGAGATCCTGATAAAACAAAATGCAGGATATTATAATAGCCTTGCAAAAATTGCATATAGTGAACGGGATGTTGAAAAAGCAAAAAGATATCTTGAAAACGCATTTTTTTTAGATGATTCATTAAAAGAAGAATGGCTCGTAAACTATTATCCAACCTTGATATCTCGTTTATTTAATTCCCGCAGATATAAAGCAGCGGAAAGGGTTTTTAATTTTATTAATAGAGTATCATTCGCAGGACGAAGAAAAAAAAAGCAATAAATGCTCGTTTATCAAAATGGCGGTTCAGTTTTTTGCATTGGATTACCTACGATTCAATGGCAAGCGGTTTATCAGAACTGCCATTTCTGATTTTTTAAATGATTAGCATAAACGAATCTATCCCCAGTGCATTTGTGACCCGAAAGAAAAACATCCTTATTTCATGTATGGCGTTAACTGTTGGAGGTGGGGAAATATTACCTATGTCACTTGCGGCGGAACTCTCTAAGAACAACCAGGTATTTTTATTTTATCATATGGATCTGGATGAAGATGAAGGATTGGTGAAGCGATTGATACCAAAGGAGGTTAAGGTACTTTCTATGAAGCGGGTACATTTTTTGCATTTTTTTGCAAAAAATATACATAGTTTGTTAAGAAGTATGAACATACGCTGGTCTGCATACGATTTTTTTAGGCTTCGCCTGCTTGACTACTATGTCAGAAAATATAGTATTGATATTATAAGTAGCCATTCGATGATATCTGATGAAGCGTGTTGTCAACTATTCTATAAAAAAAAACCAGTCATCGTTACGGAACACGGGCAATATGTTCAACATATTGCAAAAGGAATAAAATCTTTTGTAGGCTATTTAAAAAGGGCAACAAAAATTATCGCAGTTTCCAATTATAATCGGAAACTGCTTTTAAATGAGCTTAACGATGTGCCTGTGGAAGTGGAAACAATTTATAATGGGATCAAAAGAGAAGAGATGTCAGTTGGAGATTTTAGAAAAGATCATGGTATTTCGGATGATACTTTTGTATTTGGAATGGTTTCCAGGGGTATACCTGAAAAAGGGTGGAAGTTTGCGATAGAATCCTTTCTTAAGCTGAAGTCTGAAACTTCCAAAAAAACCTTATTAGTCTTAGTAGGTGGCAGCATGTACCTCGATGAGTTAAAGGAACGCTATACTAACGAGGCCTCAATTGTTTTTGTTGGTTCTGTTCCCAATCCTTCATATTACGTAAAGGGATTTGATATTGGCCTACTGCCAACTGTTTACGAAGCGGAGTCTTTTCCTTTGGCTATTATTGAATATTTATTTGAGGAGAAACCCGTAATCGCTACTGATACCGGGGGAATTCGGGAAATGCTTTGTGATGATAAGATCGAGGCGGGACGATTAATACAACTACAGGAAAGCGAGTGTCTTTTTAAAGAGAATATCAGCCTTGCAATGAAAGAGTACATGGTCAATGAAGCGCTTTACAAAGATCACCGTGTGAATACTGCAAAATTGGCTCAACGATTTACAATAGAAGAGTGTAGTCGCAATTATGAAAAGTTGTTTGATGAAATTTTAGATTCACCGAGCAGTCGAAAAACGTAATAAGGAATTTGTGGACACTACAATCAACGTTTCAGTTATCATCCCTAATTATAATCATGCTTCATTTCTAAAGCAAAGAATTGACAGCATTTTAAATCAAACTTATCAGGATTTTGAAGTTATTATTTTGGATGATTGTTCAACAGACAGTAGCGTTCAGGTAATTGAAGCCTATCGTGGTCATCGAAAAATTTCTCATATAGTAATTAATGAGCAAAACAGTGGATCACCCTTTTTGCAATGGAAAAAAGGGATTCAATTAGCAAAGGGAGAATGGATATGGATGGCAGAAAGTGATGATTGGTGTGAGCCTAATTTTTTGGAAGAACTAACGTCTAAGATCAAGGATAAAGTATCAATTTTATTCTGCCAGTCAATTTTTATCGATCAGGATGGAAAAAGGATATTTCAATCAAGATGGCCATCGGATTACGAAGAAATATATGGAAGTGATTTTATTAGCGATTATCTTACCAAAGGATGTTACATTGTAAATGCAAGTATGTGCATTTTCCGGCAGAAATATTTTGAGGAGGTTTCATCCGATTTTACCAGGTATAAGTTTATTGGCGATTGGGTTCTCTGGCATAAGATGGCTTCAAAAGGAAATGTAATAGTTTCAGGTAAGCAGTTAAATTATTTCCGTAAGCATGATGCTGATGTCAGTGGAAAAGCATTTAAACAGGGGTTGAGCTATACAGAATATTTTACATTCCTTGACAGTCTGCCTACTGACAAAATACTATCATTAAAGGATCGTAGAGAAGTTGTTGCCTTGCGTTTTTATGAATTTCTAAATGATACAAGAATGGAGCGGCAATATCGGGTAAGAATAAAATCGCTTTTTCATACTAAGCTAGGGTATAAATTCTATCTTCATCAAACAAAGCATTGGCTTGTAAAAAATATTAAAACTCCGTTATTCACACGTTTAGGAATTAGACGACCGCAATTTCAAAACTTTTCCCGTTATTGATCGTTTGAAGTAATGAATCCTTAAGCCCAGCAATGTTTTGAAAGTGAGAATCCATAACTATTAATTTTTAAAAGTATTTCATGAAAGTATTGATCTTAGCCGGTGGATTGGGTACACGCCTTAGCGAAGAAACAACGATTGTTCCAAAACCTCTGGTGGAAATTGGTAATAAACCTATCCTTTGGCATATCATGAAATGTTATAGCCATTATGGCTTTAATGATTTTGTGATCCTCTTGGGGTATAAAGGGTATTCCATAAAAGAATTTTTTGCCAATTATTTTCTTCACCAAAGTGATGTGACCATTGATCTTTCAACCGGAAAAATTGATATTCACAAAAATGACAGTGAGCCATGGAAAGTGACCTTGCTTGATACAGGAGAGCAAACCATGACAGGGGGAAGAATAAAAAGAGCTGCTTCGATTATTAACAATGAACCCTTCATGCTCACATATGGCGATGGGGTAGCAGATATTGATATAAGCAAATTGGTGCAAGCTCATGAAGCAGGAAAAAAATTAATTACAATGACTAGTGTACAGCCGGAGGGTAGATTTGGTGCACTCGATATTGCTGAAGGAAATGTTGTTAC
>VBAS01000010.1:25469-25939 GCA_005882975.1 Bacteroidota bacterium
TTTTGTATGTCAGCCCGGGGTGCTCAATTACATAGTCAATGACACGATCGTTTTTGAAAAGGAACCATTAGAGAACCTGGCTTCGGATACACAATTGATGACTTATAAGCATGAAGGTTTTTGGAAATGCATGGATACATTGCGTGATAAAACGCAATTAAATGAAATGTGGAATTCAGGAAATGCTAAGTGGAAAATTTGGAAATGAAATAGAAATTTATGTTTAACGACGTATATAAAAACAAAACAGTATTGGTAACTGGTAATACTGGCTTCAAAGGAAGCTGGCTCACGACCTGGTTATTAACTTTGGAAGCAAAAGTTATTGGATTAAGTAATGGTATTCCGACTGAACCTTCTATGTATGAAGTGCTGGATCTTGAAAAACGGATCACACATCATACAATAGATATAAGAAACGCATCGGAAGTAGCGATCCTTGTTCAAAAAACAAAACCAGATTTTGTATT
>VBAS01000145.1:0-362 GCA_005882975.1 Bacteroidota bacterium
GGGCAGTGATCACTGAAGCTAATCTCAATTATGTTGGAAGTATTACGATCGATGAGGACCTGGTCGATGCAGCGAATATGATCGAAAATGAAAAAGTGCAGGTAGTAAACGTAAATAATGGCGAACGATTAGAAACATATGTGATCCGCGGAAAAAGAGGTTCGGGTATTTGTTGTCTCAATGGACCTGCAGCGAGAAGAGGAATGGTCGGTGATGTAGTTGTGATCATATCTTACGCTTCGATTGATTTTGAGGAAGCAAAAAAGTTCAAACCATGGATAGTATTTCCAAAAGAAGGTAATAAACTCTAGGGCATACCAATCTTATGAAAGCAAAATTTCTTACAGTTTTAAAATATCTTT
>VBAS01000145.1:510-5623 GCA_005882975.1 Bacteroidota bacterium
CTCGGTTATAAGCCTTCTAATTTTAATGTTTTCGCCGCCGTTATGATCGGTTATCTCGTAAACTCAGGGGCACCCAGACTCGGCGAAGTTTTTAAATGCACCTTATTGGCACGGTATGAAAAATTAAGAGTTGATAAATTGATTGGTACAATTCTAATTGAAAGAGCGGTCGATCTTGTTTGCCTTATTATAGTTTTTATCTCAGCACTTATAGTGGAGGGTGATATTTTCGGAGAAATGATGAGAAGTTTAGCCAAACAATTCTTTTATGATAAAACAGGACATCTCTCCACTCAAAAATTATTGATAGCATCAGGAAGCTTTATTTTATTTTTTATCCTATTTTATATTGTTTTAAAACGCTTTGGTCATATTGATATTATTGGTCGTATTAAAAAATCGATCAAAAATATTATACATGGTCTTTCAAGTATCAATAACCTTGAGCATAAAGGCTGGTTCATTTTTCATAGTTTATTGATCTGGACAATGTATTGGTTTGCTTCCACGGTGGGTCTTTATGCATTGAAAGAAACACAATATCTTGGTTTGCCGGGGGGGCTTGCAGCATTGGTTGTTGGAACAGTTGGTATCATTTTAACTCCTGGTGGTATTGGTGCATATCCCGTACTTATTGCCCAGTTATTAGGATTATATGGACTTGATCCCGAAACAACCGGCATCGCATCTGGTACATTAATGTGGGCAGCCCAAACAGCAATTATTCTTTTAGGTGGCATGATCTGTTTCGGTTTGATCTCGAGATACAACAGAAAGAAGATCATTCCTTCAAATTCTGGTCAAGCTTTTCAAGCGAATATTATTTCCAAAAATTAATATTTTTCATCCTGTCACTTCCTTAATTTTATCCATCACAGTAATGGGCAATCACTATGAATTCCGATAAAAAAAATAAGACCATTTTCAGAGATGTTAGCTGGCTTTCATTTAACGGAAGAGTATTGCAAGAAGCGGCAGATTCGACTGTTCCATTAAGAGAAAGGATTCGTTTTCTTGGGATCTTTTCTAATAACCTGGATGAATTTTTTCGTGTGCGGGTTGCGACACTTCGCAGAATGATAAGCGTTGGTGAAAAATCAAAAATGCATCTTGAAAACAATGCGCAGGAAATACTTGATGATATTCAAATGACGGTGCTTAATCAGCAAAGTGAATTTATCCGCATTTGGGAAAATATTTTTGCTGAGCTGAAGAATGAAAAAATATTTATTGTAAAAGAAAACGAATTAAATAAAGAACAACAGGAATTTGTTACAAAGTATTATGAAGATGAAGTGAGCACCAACATCATTCCGTTAATGATCGAAAGTATTCCAAATTTTCCTTCACTTCGTGATAAATCAATTTATCTCGCTGTTGTAATGTGGAAAAAAGAGAGTGCTTTAAAACGAAAATATGCACTGATCGAGATCCCAACAGTTTTAAATCGCTTTGTATTGCTCCCATCTCCCCGACCCGATGAACATCACATTGTTCTTTTAGAAGATGTCATTCGTTTTAATCTTCCCGAAATTTTTTCTTTTTTCGGTTACGATCAGTATTCATCTTATATTTTTAAAGTTACCCGGGATGCGGAGATAGATATCGACAATGATATTCATACTTCAATTATTCAAAAGTTAGAAAAGGCATTAAAGAACCGGAAGAAAGGAAAACCAGTTCGGTTTGTTTATGATCGTGAAATGGATCCGGGTATGCTTGAATATTTGATCCGGCGGTTAAATCTTTCAAAAAGGGATAACCTGATCCCCGGCGGTCGTATTCATAATTTCCGTGACTTCATGGAATTTCCCGAACATATTTTTAAAGTAAAAGGCCAACGACGCAAGCATTTTGATCATCCTCTATTGCAGGAAGGAGAAAGAGTAACAGATGTGGTTATGAAAAATGACCTGATGCTTCATTTCCCTTATCATTCATTTAGTCCATTGATCGACCTGTTACGTGAAGCCGCTATTGATCCGGAGGTAACTACGATAAAAGTAACCGGGTACAGGCTCGCCTCACAATCGAAGATCATGAATGCATTGGTAAATGCTGTTCGTAATGGCAAACAAGTAACCGTATTACTTGAACTAAGAGCAAGGTTTGATGAGGAAGCGAACCTCGAATGGAAAGAGCGTCTCGAAGAAGAAGGTGCAAGGGTGCTGATCGGGGTTCCTGATATGAAAATTCATGCAAAAATTTGTTTGATAAAGAAAAGGATGCATGATAAAACAGTACAATATGGTTTTGTAAGTACTGGTAACCTTAATGAACGTACTGCAAGAATATATGCGGATCATTGTCTGCTAACAAGCAATAAAGAAATAATGACGGATATAAACAGGATATTTAATTTCCTTGAAACGCCAAGACTCGGCACTGAATATCTAAAAGCTTGTACAGTGGTGATCCCAAGCCCTGAAATTTTGCGTACGAAAATATATGAGCACATTGAAAATGAAATAAAGAATGCGAGGAATGGAAAGCCGGCGGCGATGACACTTAAGATGAATTCACTCTCTGATGAATCACTTATAATGAAATTAAATGAGGCGGCAAAAGTTGGTGTGGAATTAAATTTAATCGTTCGCGGAATTTTTTGCATGCGTTCCGAAAGTAAAAAATATTTGAAGCCTGTAAATGCTATTAGCATTGTTGATGAATACCTCGAACATGCACGGGTGTGGGTATTTCATAACAATGGCAAAGAGAAAGTTTATATATCTTCGGCTGACTGGATGGTAAGGAATCTTGATCATCGTGTAGAAGCAAGTTGCCTGATCAATGACGTGCAAATCAAACAGGAATTAAAGGATATACTGGACATACAACTGAACGATAACGTAAAAGCCAGGCGACTGAATAATGAGCTAAGTAATGAATACGTTAATTCAGGCAAAAAAAAGATCCGCAGCCAGGTAGAGACTTATAAATATTTATATAAAAAAACTCAAACACCCGTAAACGTTGAGATTGGCAGCAATTGATATTGGTAGCAACGCAGCAAGACTTCTTATTTCCGATGTAATAATAGGACCACAGGGTAACCCCGAATTTATAAAGGCAGCACTTGTCCGGGCTCCCTTGCGGCTTGGTTTCGAGGTTTTTGATAAAGGCGAGATCCCTCCTTCTAAAGTTGAAAAGGTCATTAAGACCATGAAGAGCTATAAGCTGCTTCTGGATGTATATGAAGTTAAACACGTGAAGGCTTGTGCTACCTCGGCTATGCGTGATGCTACGAACGGCGCCGAAATTATCCGTAAAGTAAAATCCGAAACAGGTATAGAAATAAAGATCATTTCAGGACAAGAAGAAGCTTCATTGATCTATGAAAATCATGTTGCAGAAAATATGACGAAAGAAGAATCTTATTTATATATAGATGTTGGTGGAGGTAGCACAGAGCTTACATTTTTTACTGACGGTAAACTTGTATTTAAAGAATCATTCAATATTGGTACCATCCGTATATTGAAAAACCAGGTAAGCGAAGCAATGTGGGATGAGATGAAAGAGTTTATTAAACAAAAAACAAAAGGGTATCATCATGTAACAGCAATTGGCTCTGGCGGAAACATCAATAAAATATTTTCCCTTTCAAAAAGAAAAGAAGGTAAATCCTTGCAACTTGATCTGCTGAGAGATTATTTTAAAGAATTTAGCAATTTATCAGTCAACCAAAGAATGACCCTTTATCATTTGCGTGAAGACCGGGCTGATGTTATTGTTCCTGCCCTGCTTATTTATATCAATGTAATGCGATGGGCAGATACAGAAGAAATTTATATACCTAAGATCGGGCTTGCTGATGGATTGATCCATACATTGTATGAAGAAGTGAAGGAACCACGATTGACATGATTTTCTCATGATTAATAAAGATCCGCGCTTTACATGATTTTTTAAGGATTAATGAGGAAACTGGGTATAACTTTACGTATTAAATTACTCAAATAAGAGAACATTTATTTTTTGTTTGCTATAAAAAAATTGATCAATAATTTTCCCGCAAATTTGTTTTAATCTATAATCCTGGTTCATGTCTGTAAATAAGGAAGTAAAAAAAGTAACGACAAATACTCTTCTGAAGATGAAAACTGCCGGAGAAAAGATCAGTATGCTAACAGCCTACGATTTTTCTTTTGCAAGAATTATTGATAATGCCGGAATTGATATCATCCTTGTTGGCGATTCAGCTTCCAATGTAATGGCAGGTCACGAAACAACACTTCCTGTTACGCTTGATCACATGATATATCATGCTTCAGCGGTCATTCGTGGTGTTAACCGCTGCCTAGTTGTTGTCGATCTTCCTTTTGGTTCTTATCAGTCCAATTCTGATATTGCTCTTGCCTCTGCAATTCGCATCATGAAAGAAACGGGGGCTCATTCAATAAAATTAGAAGGCGGTGAAGAAGTTGTTGATTCGGTAAAAAGAATTGTTTCTGCAGGAATACCAGTGATGGGACATTTAGGGTTAACGCCACAATCAATTTATAAATTCGGCACATATACCGTCCGTGCAAAAGAAGCAGATGAAGCCAATAAATTACGGCGTGATGCAAAACTGCTGGAGAAAGCCGGTTGCTTCGGCATTGTGCTTGAAAAAATACCTGCTGAACTTGCAAAGGAAGTAACAGAAAGCTTGCATATTCCCACCATTGGTATCGGTGCTGGTATGCATTGCGATGGCCAGGTCTTAGTAATGCATGATATGCTTGGCATTAATACCGAATTTAAACCCCGTTTTCTTCGTCAATATTTGAATTTAAATGAACAGATAACTACTGCTGTTCAGCAATACATCAGTGATGTGAAAGGAAACTCCTTTCCGAATGAGAATGAACAATATTGAGCGATTTAATTTTTAATTTTGCCTTAAAATAAAAAGAAATGGATTTCCTAAAAGATTTAGGCATAGATGTAAATAATCAAGGTGCAAGCACCGGTAGTAATTGGATAAAATCTTCTGGTGAAAAAATTGATTCCTTCTCTCCCGTCGATGGCAAATTGATTGGGTCTGTCATTGCTGCTGATAATGCCAGCTATGAAAAAATAATTCATACTGCTGAATCTGCATTTAAGCAATGGCGATTGATCCCCGCGC
>VBAS01000146.1 GCA_005882975.1 Bacteroidota bacterium
AGAAGAGAGCACCAGCCGGAGCCAGTATACAAGGGCAAAGGCAATGCTTGAAGATATTTTAGTAAGAAAAAAGATTTTGCAAAAGCCAAGGCAACAGGAAGGTTGGATTGCTGTGGCCGGCAACAGATAAGACTTGATCCGTTTCCTAAATTACTGACTGGTTTATGGAGAGAAATATCAATAATGGAGATTTTGAGAAGCTGTTGAGAGATAATGCCAATCAATACCGAATGTACCCTTCGGAAAAGGTTTGGAAAACTATTCACTCTTCTTTACACACCCGTCGCAGATGGTATGGCCTTACTGCAGCTATTATGCTTTTGGTTACTGGTTCCATTGTTTCTATTATCATTTATAGTAACAAACCAGTAGGAAATAACTTAACTGATCAAAAAAATATTTCAATTCAAAAAAACAGTAAGAAACAAGCTTCTTCCACTGTTTCGAATGAAACAAAAACGTTTACACCTGCAATAAATGAAATAAGATCAGACGGCCATGCAATTAATCTTACCGGATTGTCTTTGAATGGTTCTCTCTTTAAAACTCCTACAGAAGATAGCAAGCAATCAAATGCGATCTCGTATAATAACTTAATCACTAACAATGAAAGGAAGGATGTGGAGTTAAATTCGTCCAATACGTCCAATAATAATGAAACTCCTGATGAATCAACATTTTCAACTGATCTGAATCTTATAAAACAAAATGCTTTTCTTGCGACAGAAGATGCTTTAGTTAAAGAGATATCCACTAATGAAAAGAGTATAACTGATCAGAGCACCGTGGGAGAGAATAACCAAAATGAGATCAGTGATGCTATTTCAGCGCTTGCTTCACAAAACATTCTGCTGGTAATACCAAAAAGACAACCAAGAGTTACTGCCCAAATATTTTTTACTCCAACTGTTAGTTATAGAAAATTAAAAGAAAATAAAAATGTATATGCAGGCAGCGGTTTTTACACACCTTCGATCGATCTGAATAACATTGTAAAACATAAACCTGGTATGGGTCTTGAATTTGGAATTGAAGGAAAATACAAGATGAACAAAAAACTTTCTTTAACTACCGGTTTACAGTTCAACATTAACCGATATGATATCCGGGCCTATTCGCATCCTACTGAAATAGCAACTGTTGCTTTAACCAGTAGTTATGGAGTAGTAGACTCTTTAGCAACTTTAAGTAATTATAGGAACAGCGGTACTTCAGCAAATTGGTTGGAGAATTTTTATTTCCAGGTAGCTGTTCCGGTTGGAGTTGAAGTAATTCTAACGGAGAATAAAAATTTTAAATGGGGAATCAGCGGAACGATACAACCAACTTATGTTATAGGCGATCGGGCTTATGTAATTTCCAGTGATTATAAAAATTATGCAAAGTTCCCTGATGTTATGCGTCGTTGGAATATAAGTACGGGTGTTGGGACATTTGTGGCATATTCTACCGGCAGGATCAATTGGCAGGTTGGACCACATCTGCGCTATCAGCATTTATCCAGTTTCGTAAGTGAGTTATCTGTAAAAGAAAAATTATACGCCATAGGGTTGAAAGTGGCAGCTACCCTCAACAATAAAAAGTAAGCAATACTAACTGCAAGTTTTGGCACCAAATATCCCGACCGTAATTGTCGGGATATTTGTTTTAGCACATTATTTCCCTTTAAATTTATAGCATGAAAAACTTTTTAATTATTCCTGTTCTTATCGCTATTTTTTTTGCGGCCTGTAAAGGAAAAACAGGACCAAACCAGGAACAGCCTATTTCTGTTTTGTCGATCATAAAAGGTCAGCTTAACCATCTTGATACAACGCTTTACGGGGTAACAAAATATGAAACCGCTGGCCGCACTACCGACACAACCTATCTAAGACGGGAAGAGATCAGGAAGATTGCCGCCCCATTTCTTTCATTACCTGAAATAGCGGACAAAAATTATTATAAAAATTATACAGAAGAAAGATTAATAGATGCACAACAGGAAACACTTAACATTACCGCCACTGCAAAAAATGAAAATGCAGAAATACAAAAACAAATTATTGTTATTGCGTTGTCTGATGTTTCCAGCGGCAAAGTGCAAAGTATTTTTATAGACAGATATATTCCATCAAAAGACAGCACTATTGAACAAAAGCTTTTTTGGGATATTGACAATTATTTTTCAATCGGCAACATTATAGAAAAAGAGAATCAACCTGAAAAAACCCGTTTTACAAAAGTGGTATGGCAATGATTTTGCCTGCTGATCTGTTTTAATATAAGGATCAATGACTAATTCCGAATTTCAGAATATTGCAAAAACAATACCCCGCAATCCAGGGATATATAAATATTACAATGAAGCGAATGAATTACTTTATGTGGGTAAAGCAAAAGACCTGCGAAAAAGGGTGAGTTCTTATTTTTTCAAAAATCTTACAAATTATAAAACTCATGAACTTGTAAGCAGGATACACCATATCGAATTCACGATCGTAAATTCTGAACAGGATGCCTTTTTTCTTGAGAACTCGTTGATCAAAAACTTTCAGCCAAGATTTAATATTAATCTTAAAGACGATAAATCATATCCCTACCTAGTTATTAAAAACGAACCCTTTCCAAGGATCTTTCTCACCCGCAAACATATTGAAGATGGCTCTGAATATTTGGGCCCTTATACGTCGGTGCATAGAGTAAGGGAGTTACTCGGGTTTATCCGCCAAACCATACCTATTCGAACATGTGCTTTAAATCTTACTCCAAAAAATATTGAACGAAGGAAATTTAAAGTTTGTCTTGAATATCATTTAGGAAATTGTAAAGGTCCCTGCGAGGCTTTGCAAAGTGAAGCCGATTATAAAGAAGGCATACAGCAAATAAAAAATCTTCTTAAAGGAAATCTAAACCCGGTTATAAATCATTTTAAGAATGAGATGAAAGGTCTTGCTGAAAAAATGGAATTTGAGAAAGCAGAACTAATAAAAAAGAAGATCGATTTTCTAAAAAACTACCAGTCCCGATCTGTAGTAGCAAATCCTCGTTTATCAGAAATGGATATTTTCTCAATTGTAAAACATGAGGAAAAATCTTATATCAATTATTTGATGGTTCAAAATGGCACCATCGTGCAAACAAAGACAATACTGACAGAAAATTTCCTTGATGAAACCGAAGAAGAGATCCTTGCTTTTGCAGTTGCACAACTCCGTAGCACTTTCAATAGTAAAGCGAAAGAGATCATTGTTCCATTTACGATTAACTATCCCGAAAATGAAATTCTTATAACCGTTCCCAAGGGAGGAGATAAAAAGAAACTTTTAGAGTTGTCCGAAAAAAATGCTCAGTATTTTATTGATGAGTTAAAAAATAAGCAGCGTCTTAAACTTGATAAAAAGAATATCGATAAACTTGATCTATTAAAACAGGTACAGCAAGATCTAAGGCTTTCGGAGATCCCTTTTCATATCGAATGCTTTGATAATTCTAATTTTCAGGGCTCCTACCCTGTCTCTGCAATGGTATGTTTTAAAAATGGGGTACCAAGCAAAAAAGATTACAGGCATTTTAATGTAAAAACTGTTGAGGGAATAAATGATTTTGCTACCATGAAAGAAGCCGTTTACAGAAGGTATAAAAGAGTTATCGAAGAATCATTACCATGGCCTGATCTTGTGATCATAGATGGAGGCAAGGGGCAATTAAGTGCTGCTGCAGAAGCATTGCATGAATTAAATGTAACAGGTAAAACAACCTTAGCTGGCCTTGCAAAGAATATAGAAGAGATCTTTTTTACCGGTGATCGGGAATCTTTAAAACTTCCCTATGATAGCGAAAGTTTGAAATTTATTCGCAGTATTCGGGATGAAGTTCATCGTTTTGGAATTACGCATCATCGCAAACGAAGGGCAAAGGGTGTATTTAAAAATGAATTAGAAGAAGTAAAAGGTATTGGGAAAGAAACTGCAAACAGGCTTTTAAAGGAATTTAAATCAGTAAAAAATATTAGAGAAAAAGACGTAAGTGAGATCTCAAAAATCAATGGAAAAACAAAAGCAGCAATATTACTTAATGAACTAAAAAAAATGGGGCCCGGATAGAAATCCAGCCCCGTTTTTAAAATCCAATATCCTATGAAAAACCGAAATAAAAGTACAACAAATATTGACATTTCCTATACCCATTGTCGGGTATTTTTTATTTATAAAGATTACTATATTATAGTTGAAACAAAAAAAAGAGTCCCGCTTTAGGCGAGACTCTTTATAGTATTTTTACTAAAATATTCTTAGTACTGCCAAAGATTTTGCTCGTAATTGAAGATCTTATCTTTAATGTTATCCCCTTCAAGCAAACGAAGTATAGGATCATTGATTAGACTTCTGATA
>VBAS01000462.1:0-397 GCA_005882975.1 Bacteroidota bacterium
GTAATTGGTTGCGTTATTAACATTTTCATAGAAAGCACGGAAAGTATTGATCAATTCATGACCGATCGATCCGCGAAGGAAGAAATTGAAATCAAAATTATGATACCTGAATGTGTTTGTCCATCCGAACTCAAATTTTGGCAGTCCATTTCCGATAATCATTCTTTGGGCCCCACTATTTTCGTGTACACCTTTACCTGTACCGTCATCAAAAAGGTATAACCCGGCAGCATCATATCCTAAGAATTTATATCCATATAGAATACCAAGAGGCTGGCCTTCTACCGCTCTTGTTAACTGGGTGGCCTCCTGGCCAGGAGTTCCAAGATTGGTAGCACCAACATAAGAGCCTTTCAATGATTCATCCAATTTTGCCAATATGATATGATATCTTGAA
>VBAS01000462.1:536-984 GCA_005882975.1 Bacteroidota bacterium
TTGTTTTACGGTTAAAATAATCAAACGTTCCGGTTAGCCTGCTGTTTAAAAGAGAAAAATCTAAACCAATATCCAGCTCAGCTTTCTTTTCCCATTTTAGATTAGGATTTTCATTGCCAACCCCGGCATAAGCAAAACCATAAACGCCATTACCTAAATAACTACTTCCGCTTCTACTCCAGACAGGAAGAGATAAATAGGAACTAGGCGGCAGCGCCCCTGTAATTCCATAGCTGCCTCTTAATTTCAATGAATTGATGAAATTAACATCGATTAATCTTTTAAGATCAACTCCGGCACTTATCGCTGGAAAATCCCCCCAGTGATTATTTGCACCGAACCGGGTTGAACCTTCATGTCTGAAACTGGCAGACAAGTAAACCAAGTTATCATAGTTAAGATTTACCCTTCCAAAAAAAGCGATCAGCTTATACCCATTTTTGTAACT
>VBAS01000462.1:1017-1734 GCA_005882975.1 Bacteroidota bacterium
GCTGACCCATCGGTTACAAAACCTCCGGCACCCAGGCTATATCCTTTAAAGGTGAACTCCTGGTATGAATATCCTCCTACAGCCGCCAGGGTTAATTTATTAAAACTGTGATCATAGCTTAATGTATTTTCATAAAGCTGATCATTGCTTTCATCGTCTTTTTTGTAAGAATAGCCGCTCCGGCTAAAACCGGAATAGTCATTAAAAAATCCACGGGAAATCCAGGCATTTTTTGGAGAATATAACTCGTTATATGCACTCGATGTCTGCTGTGCATAGCGGATTAAAAATTTTAAATTCTTGGCAATCTCAATGTCAGCAGAGGTATTAAAGTTAAATCTTTTAATTTCGGTCGTGTTTGTGTTTTGCTCCAATACAGCCACAGGATTTGAATAGTCAATGAGATTTTGTTCAAAATAGCCGCCGCCGGTAATATCGAACAAAGGATCTTTTGTATGTACCGGAGCTGTAGGGTTATATATAGTTGCATATTTAAAGGCATGGCCAAAACCGTTATCCTGAGTTCTTCTTGTTGCATTAAGGATAATATTAAAGGTTACCCTGTTATTCAACGCTTTTTGTGTAAGATTAATGCGACCATTTAATTGTTGGAATCCAGTTCTAATAGCAACACCCTGATCATTTCTATAATTGACCGATGCATTATAACTGGTACCTTGTGATCCACCTGATAAAGAAAGATTGTGAACATGGGAA
>VBAS01000462.1:1848-2352 GCA_005882975.1 Bacteroidota bacterium
CTGGCTTTTCTGCTGTAACTTATCCATTGTAAGATATTTGTGACTGCCCTGATCTTCCTCTTTTGGTTGTTATTATAATTACGCCAGATGAACCTCGGGTTCCATAAATAGCAGCAGCTGATCCATCTTTTAAGATATCAATGCTTTGAATATCGTTAGGGTCAACCGTATTGATATCTGCACCGATTTGACCGTCCAATACAATTAGTGGTGAAGTATTAGCTCCTAATGTAGATAATCCACGAAGTCGTATTACGAATCCTCCATTAGGATCGCCCCCCGGACGAGATATAGAAAGTCCGGCAGCCTTACCCTGTAACAATTGGGCAACATTGCTGATATTACCTTTATTGAAATTTTCAGCATTGACAGTAGTGATAGCACTGGTAACTTCACGCCTTTTTTGAGTTCCATAACCGGTCACAACCACTTCATTCAGCTGGCCCGCTAGTGGAGTCATTTGAATGTCAATTGTAGTTCTGTTGCCTATCTGGAGTTCCTGGC
>VBAS01000462.1:2363-3846 GCA_005882975.1 Bacteroidota bacterium
CCCACATAGCTAAATACCAGAACGGCACTTTGATTGGGAACAGAAATAGAAAAGCTGCCCAAAGCATTGGTAGTTGTGCCATTGGAAGTTCCTTTTTGTGTTACCGACACACCAACCAGTGGCTGGTTGTTGTTGTCCATAACTTTACCCGTAACGGAAACCTGGGCGTTTACGATGCTGCAAAGCAGCAACACCAGAGTAAATGCAAAGCCATGCTTTACTCTTGTAATCAAATTTGTAAATAGATAATTGCGCATAAGCATTGTTGGTTGTTAAAAAGATTTGATTCTTATTCTTCTATATATAAATGACCATTTAAAAGCCGTAACGTATTAATTAATAAATATTAATTGAAAAATATCCTTTTGAATGCTGGTGCCGTAAAAATGTGGAAATGACCAATCTTTTATAAAAGATTGCTTTCGATGGAGATAAGTCTCTACTCGCATATATGGCAGCAGTTTAGTTTAGGATCTTAGTTTTCTCAGAAAGCAATTCCTTGCTTTGTATAGTGAAGGAAGCAATTATTGAATAATTTCTAATTTTCATTTGTATCGATAATTGTACAAAATGTCTCATTCTAAAATTCATACTGACAGGGAGCCCTGTTATACGAGTTTAAAATTCTGATTATATTTATATTACTAAACAATTTGCTTTGCCCCGTTTTGTATATAAACAGTGCTTACTGCTTTTGTCGTTTGTTTTTTTGTTCCAATCAATTCAGGCGCAAATACCCTATTATTTTAAGCATTACGAGGTTGAACACGGCCTCTCGAACAATACTGTGCTGTGCAGTACCCAGGATAAAAAGGGGTTTATGTGGTTTGGCACCATTGATGGCCTGAACCGCTTTGATGGCTACACTTTTAAAACATTCAGGAACGATCCGTCCAATCCAAAAAGCCTTGGCAACAATTCTGTTTTCAGCCTTTATACGGGTAATGATGAACAGTTGTGGGTTGGTACAAGTAAGGGCTTATTCAAGTACAATCTTGTAGAACAAAGTTTCAAATTGATAGCTCCTACTGCGAATAAATGGGTTCATTCTATTTCTGAAGACGCAAAAGGTAACCTATGGCTTATATTGGATAATACTCTTTTCAGGTATGATCAAAAATTAAATGTTCTCAACAATTTTGATTTCGGTGAAACCGAATTTACTTCGGTTTGTGTTGATCAAAAAGATGATCTATGGGTAGCCACTTCAAATGGGTTTTTAAAAAAATACAATCCTGTCAATAATAGCTTTATCACATTTGATGTTTTTTCTAAATCAAAGAAAGCATCGTCAAAGCTTATTAAAAAAGTATACGATACAAAAAGAGGGTCTCTTTTGATAGGTACCCAGACTGAAGGAATTAAGCTTTTTGATATTAAAAGCGGAATATATCAGGACATCATTATTTACAACCAGGACAAAACAGAAATATTTGCAAACGATTTTATACAGTATTCCGACAATGAATACTGGGCCGCTACC
>VBAS01000232.1:0-28014 GCA_005882975.1 Bacteroidota bacterium
AATAAAAATGCTAATAATAAATGCGTGGTCTGTGGTCATGTGGATGAAGATGCAAAAGGTTGTATGGAATGGGATTGGCCAACTTATTATCCCGGAGGTGCTGTCCAGGGAAAAGTTACTACTGCCGATATGGCAAGTAAGATGCAGTTATGGGCACACATGGGGCATCCTTGTGGAGAATCATTTATTGGTGAAAAATTTTTCAAAGAGCATCCGGAATATGCATGGCAGTCGAAGTATTTAACCAATATGCTTTCTTACCCATGGACATTGTTTGAAGCAAAGAAATAAGTTAGTAAAACAGGAATATGGAAGTTCATACACATTCTCACACACCAGGAAAAAAATGGACGCATTATTTCTGGGAATTCTTTATGATGTTCCTGGCAGTGTTTTGCGGATTTCTTGCAGAAAATCAGCGGGAACATATTGTGGAAGGTAACAGGGCAAAAGAATATGCTGGCTTATTGATACAAGACTTGAAAAATGATTCTGCATACATTAACCATGTCTTATTCAATCAATCCTTAATGCTCAAACGAGCAGACAGCCTTCTGTCTATTTTATCTTCTGATCAGTTCATGAACAACAACAGCAAAATCGTAAGTCTTATTAACCATGTAAGTACGTTAGTAGATTTTAAGCCAGCGTTTCGCATAAATTTTGATCAAATAAAAAACTCAGGATCTCTCCGATATTTTAAAAACGAAAAGCTAGTCAGTTCTTTTTCAGGTCTGGATCGATTATTAGAAACAACCAGCGAAGTATATAATGGATATAACAACTTTATTGACGAAAATCTAAGGCCATTCATGATCAATAACCTAAACACACTCGAGTTTGATATTTTTTCAAGAACAGTGTTAGTACCAAATCCTGAAATTTATAACTGGAATAAAAGAGAAGCTGTGTTGCTTGCCAATAAAGTGAATCTCAAAAAGACATACGATATTTTTTTTGTTAACCAGTTTCTCAAAGAATGCCTGGAAAAAAATCATGGTGTTATTTCAGAAATCAAAAAGGAGTATCATATTCAATGAAAAATTATTATTATAATTTATTAGTTCTTCTGCTTGCTTTATTTTTTATACAAAAAACTAATGCACAAGTAAAAAACCTGACAGACAGTGGCGCCTATTTCAAATCATTTGACAACACAAGGATCTATTACGAAGTGAAGGGAAGTGGTGAGCCGGTTTTACTAGTTCATGGCTTTATTGTAAATGGACAATCATGGAAAAGAACAGAGTTATATAAGGATCTGCTTACGGCTGGTTACAAGGTGATCATCCTTGATCAGCGGGGTAATGGTTTTTCTGATAAGCCGCATGATTCAACAGCCTATGATAATGATGCCGAAGCAAAGGACATCATGGCTTTGATGAAATTGTTAAAGATAAAAAAGTACAGCGCCGTTGGTTATTCAAGAGGTTCGATCATTGTTTCAAGATTACTAGTATTGGATAAAAAAATTAAAAAAGGAGTGATGGGAGGAATGGGAGCAGAGTTTACCAATCCTCAATGGCCGCGACGTATTATGTTTTATAAAGCGCTGAGTGGCGAAAACGTACCAGAACTTGCGTCAATGGTGGAGAATGTAAAAAAGCAAGGCCTCGATCAGCAGGCATTGGCCTATTTGCAAAGATCACAACCATCAACAAGTAAAGAGGATTTAGGAAAAATAAAGCAACCTATACTGATCATTTGTGGTGATAAAGATTCTGATAATGGTTCGGCCAAAGAATTAGCAGATCTTTTTAAACATCCAACTTATAAAATAACTCCCGGTGACCATGGCGGTGCAAGCAGAACAAAGGAATTTTCAACTGAAGTAATTTCTTTTCTGCAAAAAAAATGATCAGTCCCTGTAGTTCAAAGCAGGTTTCCTGTCACCCAACAATGCTTTGTATTGATAGTCACCTTTATTCTTTTTAAATTCTTCTTTTGCATTTGAAATAAGTGTTGGTGTTGTAAACAGGTCAAAAGCAGTCAATGTCATTGTCTTTGCAGCCACCATCATTCCCTTTATTCCAATATCAGTGCCGCCACATGCAACAGCCTGCCAGCTATGAGCAGGTGTGCCGGGTATCCATGTTGCGGCTTCCAGTCCTACTGTTGGCACTACATAACTAACATCACCAACATCGGTTGATCCTTGTCCGCCGCCTGCAATAGTTTTTAATGGTTTTACCTCTGATGCAGATCCAATTACCGGGTAAGAAAAATTAAAGGTTGATTGTAGTTTCTTGCCAAATTCAATTTCATCGGGCGTATAACTAACACCTCCTACCATTTCTAAATTTTTTTGATTTTTCTGCATAGCATCTGCCAACGTTTTATTAAGTAGCAGATCATGTGAACCACCGATCACTTCGTATTCCATTTCTGTTTCGGTTCCCAGTGCGGCTCCCTGCGCTGCTTTTACCACACGATCAAATATATTCAACACAACATCTTTCTGCGGATGACGCACATAATAATATACTTCAGCAAAATCAGGAACAATATTCGGCGCTTTACCACCATTGGTAATTATATAATGGATCCTTGTCTCCTGCGGTACGTGTTCACGCATCATGTTTACCATATTATCCATTGCTTCCACTGCGTCCAAAGCCGATCTTCCTTTTTCCGGCGCCATCGATGCATGTGCCGCTTTACCTCTAAAACGAAATTTTGCAGATGTATTTGCCAAAGCACTTGTCATCGTTACTGCATTGTGTTCATCAGGATGCCAATGAATTACAATATCGACGTCAGAAAACAAACCAGTCCGAACCATATATACTTTCCCTGAACCCCCTTCTTCGGCAGGACAACCATATACCCGGATAGTTCCCGATAATTTTTTTTGCTCGATCAATTTTTTTATTTCAATACCAGCTGCTACTGATGCTACACCAAATAAATGATGACCACATGCCTGCCCTGCATTTTTTCCTTCAATAGTTTTTTTTTCCGGTACTGCCTGTTGCGACATGCCCGGTAATGCATCAAACTCTGCAAGAATGCCGATAACAGGTGAACCGCTTCCATAGCTGGCTACAAATGCGGTTGGCATTTCGGCAACACCTGGTTGTATTGTAAACCCATTTTCTTTTAATGTTTGTTGAAGCAGGGCTGTGCTCTTTTCCTCTTTGAATCCCACTTCGGCGTAGTCCCATATTTTCATTGCTCTTTCTTTATAGTAATCATATTTACTATTCAGAGATGCTATGATGTCTTGTTTATCTTTTGTGGCGTCGGGAGTTTTTCCTTTGCTCTTTTGTGAGGAAGCGATAATGGAAATAAAAAATAAAAAAGCAAATAACATTCCTTGCTGTTTCATGCAGTGGTTTTAAATAAAGCTAATGCTTTTATAAAACAAAAACCTTAACTGAATTGATTTTGATCACTGACGGGGATCACAGTACTTTTTCCATATACACCACTCCTGGTAATGGGTTATTATAGTACGCGGAAATATTTTCAAATCCGAATTGCTTATATAAATGAACGGCCGCTTCCAACTTTAAAAAAGTATCAAGACGCATCTTTTCATAATTTTTTTCTTTGGCTGAATTTAACAGTTCCTCGATCAACACTCTTCCAATTTTATTTTTTCTGAAACAAGGTTTTACATAAAGCCGTTTCATTTCACATGCCCCGGATCCTTTCATTCTCGTTAATGCAATACAACCAGCGATCTCATCTTCCCAATAAGCCAATATAAGGTCGCCGGATGGCGGGCCATATTTTTTCAATGGATGCTTCAACTCTTCATCAAAACTCTGGAAACAAATATCTTCATCCAATTCCTTTTCATATTCACGAAAAAGATCACGGATGATCTCTAGTTCTTTTCCTTCCTCAATAATATGTTTAATGCGAAGCATGATTTTTTGTTGTATAAAATTAGTTATCTACCTTTTGCCTTTAAAATATTTATAAAAATGCATCCCCGATATATCTTTTGTGTGCTGGCATTATTAATGACGACAACTATTTTCAGCCAGAAATATAAAAAGATCCATGATAAAGCAATACTTGTAGATACCCATAATGATTTTCCCAGCGCTTCTATCGAAAAAAAAGTAAGTCTTGATTCGGACCTGTTGGGCAAAACACATACTGATCTTGCCCGTTTGCGTACCGGAGGGGTAGATGTACAAATATTCTCCATCTTTTGCGGACCCGAACAACAACAGCCTTATGCCTTTGCCAATCGTGAAATTGATTCAGTATATGAATGGACAAACAGAGCTCCGAACCAGATGACAATTGTAAAAACCCCGGCTGAATTAAAACAAGCGATAAAAGAAAAGAGATTGGCAACGATGATGGGCGTGGAAGGTGGCCATATGATCGAAGACAAAATTGAAAATCTCGATGCGTTATATGTTCGTGGTGTACGTTACATGACTCTTACATGGAACAACAGCACAAGCTGGGCCACCTCTGCAGCAGATGAAACCACAAAAGGCGATTCATTGACGCATAAAGGACTTACAGATCTTGGAAAAAAGATCGTTCAAAGAATGAATGACCTTGGAATGATGATCGATATAAGTCATAATGGAGAACAAACTTTTTGGGATGTAATAAAGCTTACAAAAAAACCGATCATCGCTTCGCACAGTTGCGTTTGGACCTTATGTCATCACCGCAGAAATTTGAAAGACGACCAGATAAAAGCGATCGCCAAAAATGGTGGTGTTATTCATATTAATTTTTATGCCGGCTTCCTGGATAGTACTTATGAAAAGAAAGCAGCGCAGTTAATAGCAAAGCACAAACCTGAAATTGATTCACTGGTTGCGCATGGCACACAGCCAGACTATGCAGGAATAATGACGATGGAAAAATATAAAGAAGAAACAAATGCTATCCGTCCGCCACTTTCCTTATTGATCGATCATATTGATTACATAGTAAAACTGGTTGGTGTCGATTTCGTTGGACTTGGTTCGGATTTTGACGGTATTGAAGCGGGACCAAGAGAGCTAAATGGCGTTCAGGATTTTCCTCTTATCACTAAAGCTTTATTGGATAGAGGCTATAGCAAAAAAGATATTCGTAAAATTTTAGGAGAAAATTTTTTAAGGGTCTTCGAAGCTAATCAGCTTGGGACAAACTGATCTTCTCTTCTTCCTTTAGTTTCTTATCAAAGAAAAAAGTTCCTGTTGGAATGATAGCTGCAAGAAATGCAGTGGCAAACCATTTCAATGATTTATTGCGGTCTGTCTTTACTTCATAAGCAAGAAATAGAAATGTAACAAATAGAATTCCGTGTATCCATCCGCAAATTTTTACTGCCATCGGCTGATGCAGCAAATATTTTAGTGGCATAGCGATGCCAATTAAAACAAGAAAAGATATACCCTCTGCAATACCTGCTTTGCGAAGCAATGATAGTTTTTTCATATCTGCTTATTACACGTTTAAAGCTGCAAGTTATCGAATGTTGTGAGTGTAATTTTTATTTTACAAAGATTAAATTGCAGGTATTAACACCAAAGCAATCTGATTTGAAATCTTCTCTTTTCATTTTATTTTCTTTTTTGCTTACCCAAATTCTTTTTGCACAAAAGAAGAATGAAAAATACCAGTTGCATATCAGAAAAGCTTCTTCCGAAATAAAAATTGATGGCACTATGAATGAACAAGCATGGAACGATGCTGAAGTTGCGGTTGATTTTTTTATGGTGTTGCCAATGGATACCAGCCATGCCAAAGTGAAAACAGAAGTGCGAATGAGTTATGATGAGGTAAATCTTTATTTGATAGCTACCTGTTTTCATAAAGAAAACCAGAAATACATGGTTGAATCATTGAAACGGGATTTTGTTTTTGGAAAGAATGATAATTTTTTATTGTTTATGGATCCCTTCGATGATCAGACCAATGGCTTTTCTTTTGGTGCTAATGCTGCCGGTGCGCAATGGGATGGTATGATGTATGAAGGAGGCAAAGTGGATCTGAGTTGGGATAACAAATGGATATCAGTTGTAAAAAATTATCCTGACAAATGGATATTCGAAGCTTCCATTCCTTTTAAAAGCATCCGCTATAAAAAAGGAATTAAAACATGGGGAATAAATTTTAGCAGGCTTGATATTCTCATTGCAGAAAAATCAAGTTGGGCTCCCGTACCCAGGCAATTTCCAACTGCATCTCTTGCTTATTCCGGCTCCCTCGTTTGGGATGAGCCTCCACCAGAAGCTGGCGCAAATATTTCTGTGATTCCTTATGTGCTTGGTCGTGCCACAAAAGATTATGAAGCAAAGAAAGCTGTGGATTATAAAACAGAAATTGGTGTTGATGCAAAGATCGCTGTTACCTCTTCATTGAATCTTGACCTTACCGTCAATCCGGATTTTTCACAAGTGGAAGTCGACAGGCAGGTGACGAACCTTGATCGGTACGAACTTTTCTTCCCTGAAAAAAGGCAATTCTTTTTGGAGAATGGTGATCACTTTTCAAATTTTGGATATGCAAATATTCGTCCTTTCTTTTCGCGACGCATTGGTTTAAACGCCCCGATAAATTTTGGCGCAAGACTTAGTGGAAAAATCGATAAAAATTGGCGGATCGGTTTAATGGATATGCAAACGGGCAAAGTTGATTCAGTGGAACTACCGGCACAAAATTTTGCAGTGATCGCTTTACAAAGAAAAATTTTCTCCAGATCTAATATTGGTTTTTTGTTTGTCAACAAACAATCTGTGAATTATGATCCGAGTGATACGGCAAAACACCTCTATTCATTGTACAACAGGAATTTTGGTTTTGAATACAATCTTGCATCAGCAAATAATTTATGGACCGGCAAAGCGATCTTATTAAAATCATTTAGTCCCAGTGACCCGGGAAAAAACTGGACGCATGCTGCCAACCTTCAATATACTACCCGCAAATGGACATTTGCCTGGCAGCATGAATATGTTGGAGCTAATTATATCGCTGAGGTTGGGTATGTACCAAGGACAAATTATATAAAGATCAATCCTCTAGTCAGCAGGTTATTTTTTCCGGGGAGCGGAAAAGTGCTGAGTCATGGTCCAAGAGCTTATACCACTTATTATTTTACTCCGTCTATGAAACAAACAGATCATGAAACTATTTTTCTTTATTTATTGAATTTCCGAAATCAAAGTTTGTTAGATGTCTGGGCAGGAGATGTGTTTGTTGAACTATTACAACCATTTGATCCGACCAATTCAGGAAAAGATACGCTGGCACGGGGTACTCAACACAATTGGAAAGCCTGGGGTGTAGACTATATTTCCAAACCTCAGAGTCATTTTACTTATGGTTTTAGTACGAGGTTTGGTGGCTATTATGCAGATGGCAGTCGGTCAAGTATCTCAGCTGATCTTGGTTATCGTTTTCAGCCATTCGTGAATATATCGATCAATACAACCTATAACAATCTCGATCTCCCATTGCGCTGGGGCGAAACTCATTTTTGGCTGATAGGGCCGAGAGTAGATGTAACAATGACAAATAAATTATTCTTTACTGCTTTTGTTCAATACAATGATCAGCAGAAAAATATCAATATCAATACAAGATTTCAATGGCGTTACCGGCCCGCTTCGGACCTGTTCATTGTATATACTGACAACTATTATACATCTCCATTGTACGTTCGAAACCGTGCCCTGGTGTTGAAGTTTACTTATTGGTGGAATATGTAGCTTTTAAAAAACTATTCATTAATCCAGGTAAACTTTTCTTTATGAAGCAGGTAATTATTAAGATCATATTTATACATCAAAACTTCTATACTATCTTTTTTCCATACACCTTTTATTAAAAGGTGTTCCGCATCGGGTTTACTATAAGCAAAAGAATATTTTTCTGTGGTATCCTTCAATGATTGTATTGTTAAAATATGTTTCATTGTATCGGGCTGTATATTATAGGTAATTCGTTTATCGGAATTAACTTTTATCACTCCCAGCTGGTTCCATGTGCCTCTATCAATCACAAGCTGCTTCCATCTAAGTGAATCAGTTTGCAAAGATGGGATCGTATCATTGTTTCTTATGAAATAAGCCGTGTTGTAGACTCCGTATAGCGGACCAAGAGGTAATTTCCAGCCAAACTCCCTTTCCGATCTTCTTGAAATAATTATTTGTGAATAGAAAAGACAAATGCCAAGAAAAATAAGAATACCAGAAAATATTTTATGATATAGTGGATGAGTTATTATTGGCTTTTCAATAACAGCAGCTGCAGTTCTGTTCAAAAAGAATACATTCATCAACCTGTTCCCTTCACCTAAAAAAAGAAAAGCGGAAATAAAAAGCAGGTGTGATGATAATAACCTGACCGGAACATTAAAAGAAAAATCCATCATCACCACAAAACCAAACACTCCAAAGGAAAGTATGGCACCAATGGTAGCAGTTCGACGAAATAATAAAAATAAGCCTGCGACGACTTCTGTGATACCAAGAATTTTCTGAAATACGGATGAATAACCCATAAAATTCCATGCAAGAAGCATCGGGCTCTGATCCCCGACTACTTGTGTAAGACGAAACGCTGTTATGGGCTGGAACTGTGACGGGAAAACTTTTATAAAACCATATCCAAATAAATATGCAGCAAGAAAAAAACGTAAGTAAAGCCGCAGCCACTGCCGCAATACTTCATAGTTCTTTCTTCTGCGGTCAAGAATGCTCCAAATTATTGTAGTAATAATAGAAATGATCAATGTGGTATATAAGTATACCAGTCCATAATAACTATCATCCACTTTATCAAACATGGGAAAAGCCGTTTTTGCTGTAAGATGAAACCAGCTTTCTCCGATGCGGGGAATTATAAAATCTAAAAAATTATAATAGGGTTGAGCAACAGGCTTGGTAAATTCAAATGAATCAAAAGGGAACGGGAAACAATAAATAAAAAGATATAAAAAGAAAAAGCGGAATAAAAATTTCCTGGCGCTACTCCAGTAAATTTCAAGAGATGAATCTTGCATGACGAACTTTTTTTAAGCTCAATTTTCAGAGTACAAGCTTAAAAGAATTTTCAGCGGGTTGAACTAATGACAAGCCTTACAAACTCTCCAAGCTTTGTTGGCTCCAGCCATCTTGCAACAATTACAAGATCATGTTCATTATCTACAACTATAAAGTTTCCGCCAAAGCCATTGGCATAGTAAATATTCTTTGAAATATCACCTAACTGGTTTTCCTGGTTTGTCCACCACATTAATCCGTATGACTTATTTGCAGCAGAAGGTTGTCCAACAGAATTCACCCATTGCTCGGAAATTAGTTGTTGGTTCTTCCATTTACCTTTTCTTAAAAACAACAAACCAAATCTTGCCTGGTCAAGTGTATTAATAAAAATGCCACCACCAAAATGTCCACCACCACTTACCGATTCGATCATCTGCCCGTCAATATTTACAAATGAATTATCATAGCCATACCAGCGCCATGTGGTGGAGGCGCCAATGGGGTTCATTATTCGTTCACGCAACACAACCGGTAATGGTTTTCTTACAACTTCTAATAATGAATATGCTAATAGATTAACACGAACGTCATTGTATTCAAAGTTTGATCCGGGTTCAAGTAACTTTCTATTTTTCCAGTCATCAATTGTTCCTTGTTTTGGCGGACGATCGGCCCAATCACAAACATCAAACAAGCAACCGGACCAATCCGATGACTGCGTCAATAAATGCCGCCATGTGATTTTAGAATTATGTTCACCATCAAATTTTCCGTCCCATACATATTCATTCACACGGTCATCAATGTTTTTTATAACATGATCATCTGCTGCAAGGCCTGCAACAGTCGAAAGAAAACTTTTTGAAACACTGAAAGTCATATCCACTCTTTTTACATCGCCCCATTGTGCTACGATATAGCCATTCTTTAAAATTATTCCTGCTGGTTTTCCTCTTTCTCTCATTGGACCGGCAATTCTGTAATTCGGTTCATTTGCATATGCTTTTAAATTAGCAATGCGCAAATCATAATCTGTCTTACTATCATTATGTATTGCAAAACTTATAGCACTATCAATAAGTGCTGCATTCATTTTTAATTCTGCCGGTTTTTTTGTTTGCCAGTTGGAGTCGGGGAAATAGAGTTGCTGGCAATAAATTACTTGAAAGAAAAAAATAAAAGGAACCGCAAGAAAGATTTTATTAACTGCAGATTTCATTTTATGAATATAACTTAATAATCAATCACCTGCTCTTCAATAGCCTGCGGCAATTCTCTCCATTCATATTGCTGGTTGCGGAGTTGTGGTTCAAAGCCTGCTTCACGAATGGCTTGCTGAATACTTTTATAAGTAAAGCGATGCGGTGCACCCGCTGCACTTACCACATTTTCTTCCAGCATGATGCTTCCAAAATCATTGGCACCTGCATGCAAGCAAAGTTGAGCAACCTGTTTACCCACAGTGAGCCAGCTTGCCTGTATATTTTTAATGTTAGGCAACATGATGCGGCTCATGGCGATCATGCGGATATATTCATCAGGTGTTGTAAGATTATGTACACCGCGGATCTTTGCGAGTAATGTATCCACATCCTGGAATGTCCATGGAATAAAAGCAAGAAAGCCCTTTGCATTCTCCGGCTTGCGGCTTTGTACCTCTCTTATTTTTATTAAATGCTCAAAGCGTTCTTCTATAGTTTCCACATGACCAAACATCATCGTAGCTGAAGTAGTGATATTGAGTTTGTGTGCTTCCTGCATAATATCAAGCCATTCTTGTGCGCCGCATTTTCCTTTGCTTATTAATCTTCTCACTCTATCAATTAATATTTCTGCACCGGCGCCTGGTAATGAATCCATGCCGGCTTCCTTTAATGCAACCAATACATCATGATGATTACTTTTTTCCAACTTAGTGATATGCGCCACTTCAGGTGGGCCAAGTGTATGCAGTTTGATCGTAGGAAATTCTTTTTTGATCTGGCTAAACGTATTGACATAAAAATCCAAACCCAATTCCGGATGATGACCACCTTGCAACAATAATTGATCGCCACCCCAACGAATTGTTTCTTCGATCTTCTTTCGGTAGGTTGGCATATCGGTAATATAGGCCTCGGGGTGACCGGGTATTCGGTAAAAATTGCAAAACTTGCAATTGGCAATGCACACATTGGTTGTGTTCACATTACGATCTATCTGCCATGTTACTTTTCCATGTGGCACTTGTTTTTTCCTTAGTTCATCGGCTAAGAACATCAATTCGGTAAGTGGCGCTTTTTCAAACAGAAAAACGCCTTCTTCTTTTGATAAAAATTCAAACCGGGAGGCTTTCTGGTATAGATCGGGTAGCTGCATCATAATAGAAGCGCAAAGGTAAAGAAGGGAAGAACATTCACTATAAATTTACCTCCGGTAATTATTTCTTGGTTAATTATAATAACTTGTTGTGCAGATGCAGCAAATGAGAGCAACTATTCGTCTATTTGCTGGATGATCACTGAATGATCATCCCCCTGCAACGATTGTTTAATAGTAATGCGAAAGCCCGTAACACAAATATTATTTTGCTTTTTAATAGGATTGTCCACTTCTGCAACAGCACAGGAACAATTCGTTGATGGTCCTTCAAAACTTTTGACTTCATTCCGATTTAAACAATTATCGGGTGGTGTTATTATGTTCAATGCAAGATTTGCCAATTTTCCTGATACGCTCAATTTTATTTTAGATACTGGCAGTGGGGGCATTTCGCTTGATTCCACGACTGTAGATTATTTTAAGATCACTCCCACTCCTTCCGATCTTACTATACTTGGCATTGCCGGAATTCGCAAAGTAAGTTTTATATACAATCAAAAACTGCACTTACCTGGTCTTACTGTCGATAGCCTGAATTTTCATATAAACAACTATGATATTCTCACGCAGGTATATGGTGAAAAGATCGACGGGATAGTAGGGTTTTCTTTACTCAGTCGATATATTTTTAATATTAATTATGACAGCTCAAAAATTTCTATTTTTTCAAACGGCCGGATGAAATATCCCCGTGGCGGCTGGTTGTATGAACCTATTTTGCGTACGCTGCCTGTGCAGTCTGCACGGATCAAAGATGCAATAGTCAGCAATTCCCGTTTTTTATTTGATATCGGCGCCGGACTTTGCATGATGTTGAATAGTGATTTTATTGAAGACAGTAATTTTTTAAGTAAGAAAAGAGTATTGTATGCAAAAGAAGCAGAAGGAGTAGGTGGAAAAGTGGATATGCATATGACAGTGATCAAAGAACTGAGAATAGGGCCCTATCGTTTTAAAAACATACCCGTATTTGTATTTGATGATACATATAATCTTACTTCTTATCCTTATTTAAGTGGCATCATTGGCAATGATATATTGCGGCGATTTAACATGATCCTGAATTATGCGAAACGTGAATTCTATTTTATGCCAAATTCCCGTTACCAGGATCCTTTTGATTATGCCTATTCCGGTATTGAGTTATATTTTATAGATGGACATACTGTAATAGGTGACGTGGCAATAAATTCGCCTGCTGAAGAAGCAGGACTTCAGGAAGGTGATGTATTGGTAGGCATTAATAATTTGCTGGAAGCAAACATACAGCAGTATAAAACTGCCCTGCAGACCGCAGGTGAAAAAGTAAGAATAATTGTTACCCGTGAGGGCAAACTGATGGAATTCAACTTAAGGATCAAGAGCATACTTTCAAAATAAGAGGTATACTTTAGAATTTCCTTCTGCCGTAATTGGCCTATTTTTACAAACTTTTTATTATAGAATTTACCATGATACGATTTGAAAAATTTGTATTGCAAAACGGCTTAAGGGTGATCGTTCACCAGGATACTTCTACCCCAATGGCAGTGATGAATATAATGTATGATGTAGGAGCAAGGGATGAGGATCCTGAGAGAACGGGGTTTGCTCATTTGTTCGAGCATTTAATGTTTGGTGGCAGCATCAATATTCCAACCTACGACTCTCCCTTGCAAATGGCAGGTGGTGAAAACAACGCTTATACGTCAAACGATATTACCAATTACTATATTCAATTGCCGGCTGAAAACCTGGAAACAGCATTTTGGTTAGAAAGTGATCGCATGTTATCTCTTGCGTTTGGTGAAAAAAGTTTGGATGTACAACGTAAAGTTGTTTGCGAAGAATTTAAAGAACACTACCTCAATAAACCTTATGGTGATGTTTGGCATAAAATGAGAGATCTTGCTTATAAAGTACATCCTTATCGCTGGATGACGATCGGTAAAGAACTTTCTCATATTGAAAACGCAAAGCTTGATGATGTAAAGAATTTCTTTTTTAAACATTATCGTCCTAACAATGCCATAATGGTGATAGCGGGGAATGTAACGGTTGAAAAAGTAAAAGAGCTTGCAGAAAAATGGTTTGCCGATATTCCCACAGGTGAAAAATATATTCGCCAACTTCCACAAGAGCCGCCGCAAACCGAAGCAAGAAGGCTGGAAGTAAAAGCTGAAGTGCCGCTCGATGCATTTTATAAATGCTGGCATATTTATCCGCGGAATGATAAACGATATTATATAGCCGATCTTATAACCGAAGTTTTAAGCGGCGGCGGTTCATCAAGATTATTTCAATCATTGGTAAAAGAGAAGAAAATATTCAGTGCTGTTGAATGTTATCATAGCGGAAGCCTGGATGCGGGCACCTTAGTGATCGAGGGCAAGCTGGTAAAAGGGATTAAAATGGAAGATGCTGAAAAAGCGGTGGAGGCAGAGTTAGAAAAAATGAAAACAGAAAGAGTAACAACTACCGAACTGCAAAAAGTAAAAAACAAAGTAGAGAGCCTGATCGCCTTTGAAGATATGAGTCTTACTAATCGTGCCAATAGTCTTGCGTTCTACGAATTGCTTGGCGATGCAGAACAAATGAATCATGAACTGGAAAAATATAATGTAGTAACTGCAGAAGATATTTTGAATGAGAGCCAGGTCATCTTCAAAGCAGCTAACAGCAATACACTTTATTATTTTGCAAAACAAAATTGATGCCGCATCCACCAGCAAATTCAACAGATAAACATCCTAAGCAGGATTTCCAGGTTGAACGTATTGCTTTTTTTAGTGACGCAGTGTTTGCTATTGCACTTACTCTTTTAATTATTGAATTCAGACCACCACATGCAAGCAAAGAGACAACCAATACACAACTATGGCATGAGTTGCTTAAAATGAAATTTCAGCTTGCATCGTTGTTGCTGAGCTTTGTTTTGATCGTCAGTTACTGGATGAGGCATCATACTTTATTTAAATACGTTCATAACTATAATAAAGAGATCATCGTTTCCAATATGTCGGTTCTGTTCCCGATAATTTTTTTCCCGTTCACTACGGCTTTTTTATATGAAAGTGTTGGCGAGGGTGTGAAAAATATAGAAATACCTTTCAGATTGTTCTTGCTAAATAATGTACTGGCCGGAATAACCACGTATTATTTTTATAAAATGATCACTCGTAAGTATAAAGAGATCTCATACCCAATGGAAAAAAAAGTCGCCCAGGAATTTGAAGTAAGACTGCTTATCATGTCTTTATCATTTTTGCTTGTCTTTTCCTTATCATTCGTTTCTTTCGAAGCTGCGATGATCGGGCTGGCCCCAATGGCTATATTGAACTTTTACCATAGAATTTTAAAAAAAGATAAAAATAAAAAAACGAATGTTGAACAGGAGCATAGCGCCGCCCATAACTGATGCGGTCAATTTTCATCTTGAACTGAAGCCTTACGAAAAGTTCACTCTTGATAATGGTGTGCCTGTTTATGCCATTAATGCCGGCGCAGAGGAAGTAATGAGTGTTGAGATCGTTTTTTTTGCAGGCAATAGTTTTGAAGAAAAAAATATTGTCGCAGCTGCTACAAATTTTCTTTTGAAAAATGGAACTTCAAAAAAGAAAGCTTTCCAGATCAACGAGCATTTTGAATACTATGGTTCATTTCTAAATCGTGCTTGCTATAATGAAACTTCCACACTGACACTTCATTGTTTGAATAAACATATCGGCGAGCTTTTACCAGTAGTGGAAGAATTAATTACTGATTCAATTTTTCCCGAAGAAGAATTGGCGATCTTTAAACAAAACCAGAAACAGCGACTCAGTGTAAGCTTGAAAAAAAGTGAATTTGTTGCCAGCAGGCTGATCGACTCTTATTTGTATGGTGAAAAACATCCTTATGGAAAATACAGCAGCCATGCAGAATATGATGCGTTGAACAGGGAAGAACTGGTTTCCTTCTATACTAAATATTATAAGCATGGCAGCTGTGTGATCTTTACAGCTGGTAAGCTTCCTTTGGGAATTTCTGAACTATTGAATAAACATTTTGGGAAACTTCCATTCGGAAATAATTTTCAAAAACCGCTTTACCAAATTTCATCAACAAAAAAGCCGGGTGAAAAATTCAGGATCACTAATGATGAAAATGGTGTACAAGGTTCTATCCGTATTGCAAGAGAATTTCCGAATCGTCATCATCCGGATTTTTTAAAAGTAATGGTGCTGAATAATATTTTCGGTGGCTACTTTGGATCAAGGCTAATGGCAAATATCAGGGAAGACAAAGGCTATACATATGGTATCCATAGTTTCCTGCAGGATCATATTCAGCAATCAGGTTGGCTGGTGAGCACGGAGGCAGGAAAAGATGTTTGCGAAGCGGCGATCAGTGAAGTTTACAAAGAAATGAAACGACTGCAGGATAAACCAGTAGGGGAAGATGAAATGCAATTAGTGAGAAATTATATGATGGGCAGTATCCTCGGTGATCTCGATGGACCTTTTCACATTATAGCAAGATGGAAGAACTATGTTTTGAATGATCTTAATGGAGATTATTTTTATAATGCTATTAATACTATTAGAACAGTTTCACCGGAAGAATTACAACAACTCGCAAAGAAATATTTAAATCCGGAGGAGTTCTATGAGTTAGTAGTTGTATAACTTAAATTCTTATCACATGAATTTCTTATTCGATCTTCATGTTAAATCTTGTCGCCTGTTCCCGAATGATCTTTTCCACTTCGCTTTCTAATGTTTGCGAATTATTACCTGCTTTGGTCTTTTTAATTTTTTCTGCATTAATAAATGCTTCTCTTTTCTTACTAATATCCTGAATTTCTTTTTGGATGCCTGACCTCTCAGTGCTTTTTTGATTTACGATCATTTCAAGCTGCTGTTTATTTTTGGTTTTTAAACTGTCAGGCAATGTTTTGAGATCTATTTTATCTAAGATATTTTTGTCCTCTTCTTTTGCATCTATAAGATCCCAACTGCTATTATTATAAGTCTGCGGAGAAGCTTTTGATACAGCCCTGTTTACGCCTGCATATTTATTGACTGACAAATTAGCCTCATCCATAGAGCCTTGTAATTCTTTTTTACCTCTTCCGGCCGCACCATAATAAATATAGGTGCCATTCAATTTATTGTTCAACGTAATTAAAGTACTGTCATAAGGAGTAGGAATGTCTTCAGGTTTTGCATCAGAATTAATATTTGTAAAACTTCCGTTACCGCATTCACCCAAAAGATTCCAATGCTCTTTTATTCCCTGCAAACGGTCACCGCAATAAATTGTATTTACGATAACGCCTTTGTTTTTCGCTTCGCTACACGCCATTGTATAAGATATATTACCTTGCAAAAAATCTTCATTGCCGGAAATAAAGATCACTTTGTAGTTGGACGATGTCGAATCCCAGTTTAATTCATTCAACGATGTATGGATCACATAACCACAGTATTCCTGGCCGCCATTGGTGGTAAGTTGAAATAATTTTTGGGAAAGATTATCAAGATCTGAAGTAAACGGCGTTATTTGCTTTACATACCCCTTCTGTAGATCGTTGTTATCTCTTCCATATTCATAAAGTGCTATTTCGATTTTGGGGGTTTCGCCATTACATTTTGCTTTGCCCATTACATTCACCATCGTCCATAATTGCGCCTTCGCCTGTTCTATAAGACCATCCATGCTGTTACTTACATCAAGCAAGATAGCAGCCTGGATCTTTGGACTACTCTTCATTTTTTTGGGAGATTGGGTTTCCACTTTATGAATTACTGGTGAAGAAAAACCAAGAATGAGATAAGAAGAAAAAAAAGCAATAGCTGGTTTAAAAAGCAGGTTCATGGCAAAAAGTTTTCAATAAGATGCATTGACTTTTTTATTTGCATAAGCAGTTCCGCTCTTTTATTCTTGTTTTAACATTTTAGTTTCCATACAGTTTATTTAATAGGTTTGCAGCATGACTTTCGACCGCAAGGATCTGTCTAACGAACAACTTATAAGTTTTTATCGTTCATTGCTTTGGCCACGAATGATCGAAGAAAAAATGTTGGTCTTGCTGCGCCAGGGAAAGATCTCAAAATGGTTCAGTGGCATCGGTCAGGAAGCTATTGCAGTGGGAGCAACACTCGCATTACGGGAAGATGAATGGGTCATGCCACTGCATCGCAACCTCGGAGTCTTTACTACACGAAATATGCCGCTGCATAAATTATTTATGCAATGGCAGGGAGCAAAAGAAGGATACAGCAAAGGAAGAGAAAGAAGTTTTCATTTTGGAAATGCAGCGCATCATATCTGTGGCATGATCTCGCATCTCGGCCCTCAGTTAGCAATTGCAGATGGCGCGGCTTTAGCACATAAACTAAAAAAAGAAAATAAAGTTTCAATAGCCTTTACCGGTGAAGGGGGAACAAGTGAAGGTGATTTTCATGAAGCGTTAAATGTTGCTGCTGTTTGGGACCTGCCGGTGATCTTTATTATTGAAAATAATGGCTATGGTTTAAGCACTCCTGTAAATGAACAGTACCGTTGCATCAGTCTTGTAGATAAAGCAAAAGGTTATGGCATGGAAGGAGTGATGATCGATGGAAATAATATTTTAAATGTATATGATACTATAAAGGGTGTAAGAGAATATTGCATCAAATATCAAAAGCCATATTTGATCGAATGCATGACATTCAGGATGCGGGGACATGAAGAAGCAAGCGGTACTAAATATGTTCCACCTGAATTATTTAAAATATGGGAACTAAGGGATCCGGTAAAAAACTTTGAACAACGATCGATAAAATAAAAAATGAGTTCAAAGAAAAAATAGAAAGCGAACTGGCGATTGGGTTTAATACAAATCATATCAACCCGGATACTGAAGAAGAATTGGAAGATGTATTTCAGTCAACAGACCACAGATCAAAGACCACAGTAAAAATAATTGATAACTCAAGAACTCCTCACGACTCACGACTCACGACTCACGAATTACGATTGATCGATGCCATCAGTGAAGGACTGAAGCTATCAATGCAGAAACATCCTAATCTTATTTTAATGGGACAGGATATCGCAGAATACGGAGGTGCGTTTAAAATCACCGAAGGTTTTTTAAAAGAATTTGGAAAAGAAAGAGTGAGAAATACACCGCTTTGTGAAAGTGCAATTGTTGGTACCGCACTTGGTTTATCTCTCGAAGGTTTTAAAAGTATGATGGAAATGCAGTTTGGAGATTTTGTTTCAGTTGGTTTTAACCAGATCGTAAATAACCTGGCAAAGATCCATTACCGTTGGGGACAGAATGCTGATGTGGTGATCCGAATGCCAACAGGTGGTGGAGTTGGTGCAGGTCCATTTCATAGTCAAAGCAATGAAGCATGGTTCACAAAAGTGCCGGGATTAAAAGTTGTTTATCCTTCTACACCAATTGATGCAAAAGGTTTAATGATCGCAGCGATCAATGATCCAAATCCTGTAATGTATTTTGAGCATAAAGCACTGTACCGTGCAATAAACGGAGCTGTACCGGAAGATTATTATGAAATTGAAATTGGCAAAGCAAGACATGTAAGAGAAGGCGATGAAATTTCTATTATCACATATGGAGCAGGAGTTCTTTGGGCCGAAGATTATGCTGCTGAACATCCTGAAATTTCTATTGATATCTTAGACCTACGAACTCTTGCACCCCTTGATTATTTATCTATTCGTGAAGCAGTGCATCGAACCGGCAGAGTTTTGATCTTACACGAAGACACTTTGATCGGAGGAATTGGCGGAGAAATTGCTGCATGGGTTTCAGAAAATTGTTTTGCAATTCTTGATGCGCCGGTGATGCGCTGTGCATCTTTAGATACTCCTGTGCCTTTTAATCTCGAGTTGGAAAAAAATTTTATGGCAAAGGCAAGATTGGATGAAACAATTCAAAAGCTGATCAACTATTAGTAAATATCATTGCAGACCGGGTTCTAAAAATTTTCGGTATTTCTTCCTATTTTACTGAAAATTGAAAACCGTGAAACTTAAAAGCCACCTGACGGTATTTCTTCTTTTGTTTGCAACACAATTATTCTCGCAGAACCTTACTCAAACTATTAAAGGAATTGTAATAGATAAAGATAGTCGCCGTCCGCTGGAAGCGGCCACCATTTCCATTGCAGATGATAGTGTGCAGCAAACTGTGATCAGCAAATCAGATGGCAGCTTTGTTTTGTCCAACGTTCCGGTAGGACGCAGGCGGATACAATGCAGCTTTATCGGTTATGAAAATTATATCACTGATAACGTCATTCTCAATAGTTCAAGAGAGCTTGAACTGGTTATAGAAATGGAACAACTGTACCATCAGGAGGAAGCAGTTGTGATGAAAGCAAAACGAAATCCAAAACTTCCTGTAAATAAATTATCTGTTGTCAGTACAAGATCTTTCACTGCTGAAGAAACCAGTCGTTATGCAGCAAGTGTAAATGATCCAAGCCGTATGGCAATGAGCTTTCCCGGTGTACAACCTGTAAGAGATGCACGAAGTGATATTATTATAAGAGGTAACTCAGCCGCAGGAATGTTGTGGCGCCTGGAAGGAGTTGACATTCCCAATCCTAATCATTTTGCTCGCAAAGGTTCCAGTGGCGGAGGCATCACGATCTTCAGCAGTAACATGCTTGATAACTCAGACTTTTCTTCAGGTGCATTTGCAGCAGAGTATGGTGATGCATTATCGGGTGTATTTGATATGCATTTTCGCAAAGGAAACAATCAGAAAAATCAATACAGCTTTGGAGCTGGGTTGATCGGTATTGATTTTTCCGCAGAAGGTCCAATAGAAAAAGGAAGAAGTTCTTTTCTAGTCAACTATCGTTATTCTACTCTTGGCATTTTAAATGCAATAGGTTTTCATCTTACTGGTGAAAGAGAAAATAATACTTTCCAGGACCTTGCTTTTAACCTCAACTTCCCATCCAAAAACAACAGATCAGTTATTAATTTCTGGGGTGTTGGAGGAATAAGCAAAGAAGATTATTCCGAAGTGGAAGATCCGGCTGAATGGGATGAATATGATGATTATGCCATTTATGATTTTAAAACTAATACCGGTGCTGTCGGCATTGGCCATAGCTTACAAGTTGGTAAAAAGAGTTTGCTGAAGACGTCGCTGGCTTATATGAATCAGGAAATAACTTTTGTTGATGATACATTGAATAAACAAAAGGCTCCATATACAGTCAATAATGAATTGTATAAAAATAAAAGGATTTCCTTTGCATCATCTTTCAATACCCGGCTTCAGTCATCGTTGGTATGGAAGACAGGTATATTCATTACAAATGTCAATTATGTTTTTCATCAAAGCCTGTATGACTTTGATGCGACTGTTTTCAAAACGGGCATCATTAATGGCGATGGAAGCTCCGGGTTGATCCAACCGTTTACCCAATTCAATTGGAAGCTTAGTAAAAAATTTACGCTAAATGCGGGACTACATTTTTTATACCTGGCTCTCAACAAAACAAATTCGGTGGAGCCTCGTTTCAGCTTCCAGTACCGGGTGAATGCAAACCATACATTGAGTATTGCCGCAGGTAAACATGGAAAAATCTTACCGCTTGGTTCTTATTTCTACAAAACTCCCAACGGTTCATTTCCTAATAAGGATCTCGATATTATGAGATCGAACCACTACGTGATAGCATGGGATTGGTTGATGAATAAAAATTGGCGCCTGCACGTTGAAGGTTATCTGCAACAATTATCTGAGATCCCGATCGTCAATGATGCCAGCCGCACTTTCTGGTTATTAAATATGCAGGATGGCTATGCCAACGAAGCACTTGTTAGCAAAGGCAAAGGACAAAACATCGGTACCGATATAACGTTGGAAAAATTTTTCTCCAAAGGATGGTTCTTGCTAACCGGGTTTTCAATTTTCAATTCTACATATGAGCCACTGAATAACAGATCGTACAATACTCAATATAACAGTCTCACATCAGGAAATCTTACTGCAGGCAGAGAATGGAAATGGAAAAAGAATAAAACATTTACAGCTGGCAGTAAGATCTTGTATAATGGAGGAATGCCAATTACACCATTACTTGCTGGTGCACCAATCAACTCAAGAGATCCTGTATTGGATGAATCAAAAGCTTACAGCCAGCATGTGCCTGCTTATTTCAGAATGGATATGCGGCTTGCTTTGCGAGCAGATAAAAAGAAAACCTCTTCGACGTTTTCATTGGATATCCAGAATTTGTTGGGAATAAAAAACACCGATGCTCTTAGTTATGATTATGATCCCGAAACGCATCAATGGGGCTATAATAAACTTTCCGGTTTTGTGCCAGTGATAAGCTACCAGTTGAATTTTTAAACCGCTGTTTATTCATAGTATTTTATTTCAGGTGATATTCTTCTTTTAAGGCTTCGATCAACCGCAAAGCTTCTTTTTCTAACTCAGTGATAAAATTTTGCGAGTATAAAAGAATAGATAAAACATAATGAATGCGAACAGATAACTCATTCAATGTTTGTTTATCCTCCGTAATTAAAGCGGGATATCCTTCTGGTTGATTGATCTCAAAATTTTTTATATTGATCATTTGCTGGAAAATTGCTCCGTCAAAGACCTTTCCCTGGATCTCGATCAATGACTGTAATCGTAATAGGGTTTGGTCGGTATTTAACGAGAATTCTTTTACTTTAAAATAATAATGAGTGATCTTATCAGAAATTTCATTATCATGGATAAGTCGAAGGTTGCCGGAGCTTTTCATTTGTTCATACGTTCTGTCATTTAGTTTCGGAAAGGGAGATAATCGAAGACTCATTCTTGCTAAATAATAAATACGCTGCTGTTCAAATTGGGATCTTTCATTTTTACGCAACAATGTAATTACAGAATCATACATCGCTACCGCCTCTTTTCTTGTATTATTATCAGCCGAAAGCCCTGTAGTATCAAGCTTAAGGTCTTCTATCATTGAACGGATATATTCCTTTTCTCTTTTTCGCTCAACAATATGTTCTCTCCAGTTCTCGGCAAGAAACCCTGCAAATACAGCAAGGAACAACATTAAGAATTCAAAAAAATAATGAGTCCATTTTTTTCTTTCGGTATGAGCATGATGATGTACTTCCATAAACAATTACTTAGTGTTGTATTCTTTTTTTAATGTTACAATAAGATTTTCTGCTTTTAATTTTAAATTCGACAAATAAATAAATTGGTTAGCATAATCCCTTTGTGCATTTATAAGTTCGTTTTTATATTGTCTGAGCAATGAAGGATCATAAGAAAGCAGAGGAGCATAGACAGGATATTGAAGTGTGCCGCGGCTTTTTCCTTGTCCCCAGCCAGGAATCAATGAAAAATCATATAGTTTGTTTTCCATGTCCTGCAAGTCCCGTTGATTTTTGTACAACGACGTTTCAATATGTATTTGAATAAACCTGGTTTCTCTATCATAGAGAAGGATGCTGTCGGCAGCTCTATCATTACGGATCAGTCTCATGCCTCCGGCATTTTTTAATTGCTGCATAGTCCTATCAACAGGAAAAAATTTATAAAACCAGGAGGCGTGCCAGAAATAAAGGTAAGTTCCGTTTGATCCCGTTTTTGATGACACGCCATTGAGATGGTAAACCAAGGTATCTATCTTGTTGATTTTATCTTTAAATAAAGGGATCTGGAATGAAAGAGTTTTTAGATCCGTTTGCAAATCTTCAATATAAGATTTTATAAATTGCTTTTCCCGATGATGTTCTACAAAATGCTCCCGCTGATTTTCGGCAATGAAACCACAGAATACGGCCAGGAACAACATAAAGAACTCCCAGAAATAATGAGTCCATTTTTTTCTTTCCGTATGTGGGTGGTGGTGTACTTCCATAAACTTTTATTCAAGATGATACTCTTCCTTTAGCATTGCTAATAAATTACCTGCTTGCTGTAGCAGCAATTTGAAATCCCGACGGCTTGCTTTATTGATCGCTTTTATTCCATAAACCCTGTAATTCCATTCATAAAGCTCCCGGCTTGTGTAAGGCTGCAAGGAAGGATTTCCTTTAGGCGGCCCTATCACAGCAACATCTTCATCAAGCATTGGGTCAAAAACCAGTGCATCAAACATCTTTGTAGCCGCATCTCTATAATGCTCGATCAATCCTTCTTCAACCTCCCACTGTCCTAATAGGTTCCTTACGTTTACATCATATTTTGAAATACTGTCTACAACTATGCGTTTTCGGATCAGACGAAATGCCCCTGAATTTTTTAATTGTTGGATCGTACCATCATTTGGAACAAACCGATAGGGAAGAGTCCGGGCAATGCTGACCGCATAAAAATATATCTGCTTTGTAAAATATTTTGAAGAATCGCTGTTCATCAAATAAGAAAGCGAATCAAGAGAATGTTCTTTTTTAGTTCGTGCATTAATAATTCTGTCAAGATTCGCAGTATCAGCTTTAATATCATTAAACAGAGATTGAACAAATTGCTTTTCTCTCTGATGCTCTACAAGATGCTCTCGTTGATTCTCAACAAAAAATCCAAGCGTAACGGCAAGAAACAACATCAGGAACTCCCATAGGTAATGTGTCCATTTTTTTCCTGTATGTGTCTCGCCTGGGGCGAGATGTGAGTGATGATGAACTTCCATAAAATTTATTTCAGGTGATATTCTTTTTGAAGAAATCCAATGAGATGCCTGGCTATAAGATGTAAATTTTCCTGTCGGAGTCTGATCGCACTTATAACCGATTTTAAATATTGAGCTGAAGAAATAACTTTGTTTATTGATTCCCGATCTTCGATAAATAAAGACGGGTTTCCATTTGGCCTATTAAAGACAAGAGGGGCAAACATTGTATACATCACCTTGCCATCGAAAACACTTCCTGTAATATCCCGGAATGATTCCCTGATTAATCGCTCATCTTCATATACAAACATCAAGGATCTTAATTGCTGGTCATAATACATAATACTGTCCGACGCAGAAAGATTTCGGATCATCCGTAAACCTCCTGAATTTTTTAGTTGCTGTAGTGTTCTATCATTCGGAAAAAAATACCGGGGACGAGTAAGGCTCCGTGCATAAAAATATATGTCGTTTCCAAATTTTTTATGGTCACTAAGGGAAAGTAGTTCAACCAGGGAGTCTACCATAATTTCCCGCCGATACTCATATGAAATTATTTCGGCAAGCTGGGCGGTATCACTTTTAAGATCCTCTACCATAGTTTGAATAAATTGTTTCTCCCTGTCCTTTTCAATTTTGTGCTCTAACTGGTATTCAGCCAAAAAACCGCAGAACACAGCAAGAAATAACATTAAAAACTCCCACAAATAATGTGTCCATTTCTTTCTTTCCGTATGCGGGTGATGATGAACCTCCATAACCATAATAGTTAAGTCGTTTCAAAAACTGTTCTCAAAAGAAACAGAATTCGCTTACAAAGGGCAGGCGATTAGAAGTGACTACTAATCTAAGATTTATTCTTATTAATTGATGTCTTGTTTATTCCCATCACTTTCTTAACTTGTAAATCGTCCCACCTTTTATTCTTCCCCTTTGAATGCTTCTTAGTTACTGAGTAATCGTAATTCATAAAATACTACCAAAACGAACTGAATGACAAACGAACCAATGCCCACACTGGTCTCGCCAACCAGCCAGCAGGAAAGAATTATTATTCTTGATAGCCTTCGCGGATTTGCCATCCTCGGAATTTTATTAATGAATATTCCGGGTTTTGGTATAGCTCCCACTGCTATTTCAGATTTTTCTGTACAACCACAAGGCACTCTTAATTATTTTTTCTGGTATGTTTTCGGTCCCGGAGTTTTTGAAGGGAGCATGCGTGGAATTTTTTCAATGCTGTTTGGCGCAGGTATGTACATTTTTGTAACACGTCTTGAAAAACGAACAACAGGATTGATGCCTGCAGAATATTTTCTACGCAGGCAACTCTGGTTGCTGGCATTCGGCATTTTTCATGCTTATGTATTGTTTTGGTTTTGGGATATTCTTTATCATTATGCTATTTGTGGAATTATTCTTTTTGCATTTCGCCGGCTGGCACCAAAAAAATTATTTATCGCCGCTGGTGTTTGCCTGTTACTGATGACAATCGTAGAGAACAAAGATCTTTATCAAAGAAAATCAGTGATAAGAAAAGGAGAACTGGTTGCCGCTATCGACACAACAAAAACAAAACTCACCGATAGGCAGAAAGAAGAACTTGAAGCAATGAATGGGATGAAGGATCGGTCAACCCCTGAAGCAAAGAAGAAAAGAATGGATAAACAAATAGAGGCAATGAGAGGAGGTTTAAAAGAGGTATACAAAGAGCGGAGTAAAATGGCAGAAGAAGGAGAAACATTTGGAATGTATTATTGGGCAATATGGGATGTGAGTTTGTTTATGCTATTAGGCCTTGCATTTTTCAAATTAAAGATCTTGCAGGGAGAGGCGAAAACAAAAGTCTATGCATGGATGGCAATTATTGGACTTGGTATAGGGCTGCCTTTATCTTATCTCTTCGTTATTAATGATGTGAATCATAATTTCAACTTCTTTGAAATTATAAAAACAAAAAGTTTTGAGTTTTATGAACTGCAACGATTCGTTCATTCCATCGGCATATTTGGTTTGATCATGCTCATGTATAAATCCGGTTTATTTAAATGGTTGTTTGCATTGATGCGCCCCGTTGGCCAAATGGCATTTACCAATTACCTGATGCAATCAATTATGTGTGGCATATTCTTTTATGGCATTGGATTCGGCTACTTCGGTAAATTGGAATATCATCAATTGTTTTATGTTGTCGGCGCTGTATGGATCATTGAGATCATCTGGAGTCATATCTGGTTGCGATATTTCCGTTTCGGTCCATTAGGATGGCTGTGGAGAAGTTTGACTTACTGGAAAAAACAACCAATAAAAAAGAATAATTCTGAAACGGATACGATGGGCATTATTTAATTTTATTTACGACCAAAGAATTTACGGCGCCCCGAGCGGATAAGTTTTACAAACAAATTAAAAATCACAATTAATGGAAAGGTTACAGTCACTATTAAACATCGATTCCAATTATATTATAATTGGATTGCTGGTCATTCTCTATACCATGGAGCAAATTCTTAACAGGCCATTCCGTTTCAATAAACGGCCACAGCATTTATTTAATAATATTTTATTCCAGGTAGCTTTTTTTATTGCGAATTATTTTTTTGCAATATTCCAGGTGTTCTGTATTGGCTGGCTCAATGATCATCATATTGGATTATTACAGCTGCTTCAATTGCCTTTCTGGGTAAAGCTTATTGTTGGTGTTGCCTTGTTTGATATGACGTCTTACTGGTTTCATCGTTTAGCTCATAAAGCCCCATTGCTTTGGCGATTGCACAGGGTGCATCACAGCGATACAACTATGGACTCATCTACTTTTTTCAGGGGCCACCCGCTTGAAGTACTTGTATTTGGAAATGCAAGCATTATCGCCGTTGCCATTTTCGGTATGGATATGCTTTCTTTCGGTTTATACCTGTTTATTTTTATTCCGTTCGCATTCCTGGAGCATACAAATTTATTATTCCCAAAATGGATAGACAAAACAGTGGGATGGATTTTTGTAACCCCCAATTTTCATAAAGTACGTCACGAGCAGGACCAGCATTATACGGACTCTAACTTTTCAGATATTTTTATTATCTGGGATCGGCTGTTCGGTACTTTTAAATATAAACCGGTAACAGAAATGAAATATGGGCTGTCAGAATTCGATGATACCAGGAAGCAGTCATTTTTATACCTGATGAAATGTCCTTTTATTAATATAAAAAGAGTTAGCTCAGAAGAATTGAATAAAATACCAAAGAGTGAACAGGTAAGAACAAAAAATCAAGTTTAACGATAGAAATTACTCTAAAAAAGCCTCTGAAGTTTTTTTTGAAAGATAAAGTTTACCCTTCGTTAAACAGATTCATTTTAACTCCATAAAGCGGCGAACAGTTTCTTATTTTTACGTATGCGACAACTCGCCGCAATACTATTTGCTGATATGACTGGTTACACGGCCATGATGCAGGATAACGAGCACCTTGCACGTCAGAAAAGAAAGCGTTTCAGAGAAGTGCTGGAAGCTGCTGTTGAAAATCATGAGGGCAAGATATTACAGAACTATGGTGATGGCACACTCAGCATTTTCAACAGCGCTATTAATAGTGTGAATTGTGCTATTTCTATTCAACAGCAATTACAATTAGAACCAAAAGTGGAGTTGCGCATTGGCATTCATACCGGCGATGTAGCAATGGAGGAAGGATCCGTGTTTGGTGATGGGGTTAATCTTGCATCACGTATTGAATCAATGGCGGTACCCGGTGGTATTTTTATTTCAGAAAAAGTATACGATGAAATAAAAAATCATGAAAATATAAAAACCCGTGATCTTGGCTTTGTGGAATTGAAGAATGTAAAACAACCGGTTCATCTTTTTGCAATAGCAAATAATGGTATTGTAGTTCCTTCCCGTGATGAGTTGAAAGGAAAAACAAAACAACCCAACAATCGTCTTGCCGTTTTACCATTTGTAAATATGAGTGCCGATCCTGAGAATGAATATTTCAGCGACGGCATTACCGAAGAGTTGTTAAATGCCCTTACCAAAGTGGATGGATTGCAGGTAACTTCCCGCA
>VBAS01000232.1:28150-34127 GCA_005882975.1 Bacteroidota bacterium
CGAACAGCAGATGGTTATCATATCTGGAGTGAGAATTATGATCGTGATCTTACTGATATTTTTGTTGTACAGGATGAGATCAGCGGCATTATTGCAAACAAACTTAGAGAGAATCTTTCACTGTCAAAGCAATCAGAACAACTTGTAATAGCACCCACAAAAAATATTGAAGCGTACACTCTTTTTTTAAAAGGTCTTTATTTCCGAAGCAAGATCACACCTGCAGATATGCTTAAAGCAATTGATCTGTTTTAACAAGCTATTAAACTCGAACCTGGTTATGCGGCAGCGTACGCCTACATAGCAGGTACTTACAGTTATCTTGGTTCCACCGGCCAGGTAAGACCCGAAAAGGCATTTAAAATAGTAAACGAATACAGTGAAAAGGCCTTGCAGCTTGATGATACGATCGCTGAAAGTCATTTGGCCAAAGCCAATGCTCATATGTTTTACAAATGGAACCCGAAAGCTGCGTATGAATCATTGCAAAAAGCTATTCAGCTGGCTCCCGCACACTCGGAAGCTTATGATGTCTTTGGATTATTTCATATACTTATCGGAAAAAAAGAAGAGGCCATAAAAATTCTTGAAAAGGCATCGCTGAATGATCCGTTGGCCCCACACCTTAATCATATGTTGGCCGAAGCATACATAATGAATAACCAGTATGATGATGCATTGCGGATTTCGGACCGGCTATTGGAAATGGAACCACAAATGAGAGTAGCCCTTGAAACAAAAGGTTGGTGTTATGGATTGAAAGGTGATTGGCATAAAGCCGCGGAATACTTTACAGAAGTTCATCGCCTAACAAATCATCCATTGAAAGGATTGGCGCCACTTGGTTTTGCTTACGGAATGTTGGGCGAAAAAGAAAAGACTCTTGATATAATTAAAAAAATTGAACAACGTCAAATTGATGAACCAAATGCAGTTCTCGATCCTGATCTGATGATGGTCTGGTGGTCATTAAGGGATTTTGATAAGACATATTATTATCTGCATAAATGCATCGAACAGCAGATGGGACCATTTAATTATATGCTCGAACTTCCAATGATGAAAGGTGTAGAAGAAGATCCAAGAATAAAAGCGTTGCTTGATAATGTTCGGAAAAGATATAGCGTTTAAAAAACTCCCTGGTATGCATAAATTCATTTTGTTGCTATTCATTGCAGGCATGCTCACCTCCTGTCACCAAAACAAAACGGCAAGCAGCAGCATTGCAAGTACAAATTTTGATACGGCCTATCAACCTGCAACATTTGCAGATGCCGGACGAATGGAAAAGATCATGCAGGCTTTTCCTATCATTGATAAAATTTTTAAGGAGTATGCAGATTCAAACCATTTACCCGGGGTTGCTTATGGATTAGTAGTGGATGGTAAATTAGTTTACAAAGGAAATATCGGATACACTGATATTGACAAGAAAATTCCTGTAACGTCCTCGTCTTTATTTCGTATTGCGAGCATGAGCAAAAGTTTTGCGGCGATGGCAATACTTAAACTTCGTGATGAGGGAAAATTGAATTTGGATGATCCTGCCTATTTATACATTCCTGAATTAAAAAACTTAAAATACCCAACTGCTGACGCACCGCATATCACCGTTCGCCATCTGTTATCACATAGCGCAGGCTTTCCTGAAGATAATCCATGGGGTGATCGTCAGCTTGCAGATACTGATAAAGATCTGCTTGAATTGATCGGTAAGCAACTTTCATTCAGTAATCCTCCCGGTATTGCTTATGAATACAGCAATCTTGGTTTTGCATTGATCGGAAAAATTATCACGAATGTTTCCGGTATGCGGTACCAGGATTATATCAAAAAAAATATTTGGGAGCCGTTGGGAATGAAAACAACAACTTATGAATATGCCGATGTTGATCCCGATAAACTAGCACATGGTTATCGCTGGTTGAATGAAAAGTGGAATGAAGAAACACTTTTACATGACACAAAAGATGGAAGCTGGGGAGCGATGGGAGCTATGATCTCTTCTATTGATGAGTTTGCAAACTATATGGCTTTTCATATGTCAGCATGGCCACCAAATAATGCACCGGATAATGGCCCGATCAAAAGAAGTTCAGTAAGAGAAATGCATCATCCATGGAGATTTGCCGGATTCAATCCCAATTATAAATATCCTGATGGACGAACTTGTCCTATCACTACTGCATATTGTTTTGGTTTGGGATGGACCAAAGATTGTGATGGCAAAACTTATATTGCTCATAGTGGTGGCCTCCCAGGTTTTGGAAGCCAGTGGCGCATCATGCCCGATTATGGAATTGGTATTGTTTCATTTGCCAACCGCACTTATTCACCAATGGGTTTTGTAAATCTTAAAGTGCTTGATACGATCGTTAAGATCGCTCAATTGCAACCGATGCAATTATCTCCGTCAAAAATTTTAGAACAAAGAAAAAATGAACTGGTAAAATTGTTACCTGATTGGAATAATGCAGAACAAAGCGGGATCTTCTCTGAAAACTTTTTTCCTGATTACCCTATAGACACGCTGAAAAAATATGCAAGAGATCTTTATGCAAAGGCAGGAAAAATAATTTCAGTAAAAGAAGTGAAACCGGAGAACCAGTTGCGTGGTTCATTTATTATTGAAGGCGAGAATACAAACATTGAGATCTATTTTACTCTATGCCCGGAGAATCCGCCACTGATACAAGAGTACCATATAAGAGAAGTTCCGAAAGAATAATTATTTTATTAATTCTTCGAGTTGCTTAAGTAAGGTATTGGAGTTCGAATATGCGTTGTTATTCAAAAGAATGATCGTTTTCTTTTTATCAAGATATCTGATGATCTCTGTTTTATACCCGGGATTATCACCGCTATGCTGAACAACTTTTCCAAATGAAGGATCATTTCTTAACTCCCAACCAAAACCATAATTGGAAATAGTTCCGTCATTCAATTTCATTGGAGTAAACGCATCCTGCAATGTCGACTGTTTGATCAGCTTCTCTGTATACAATGCCTGGTCCCATTTCAACAGATCAGCAGCGGTAGAGCTGATCCGGCCCGGACCTTTGCGATTGCCCAACCAAATAGTATAATTTGAAGATGGAAATGAATCTGCACGAACCCATTTATTTCTTTCTTCAACATATATATGCCCGATCGCAAAGTTCTTCGTTGCTTTCTTTTCTTCCAGGGTTCTTATATCAGTGCTTTTCATTTTTAATTTCCTGAAGATCCATGTTTGACACATTTCTATAAAATCTTTTCCACTTGCTTTTTCTGCAATACTTGCAAGCAGCATGTAACCGGTATTACTGTATTCATATTTTGCCCCGGGTTCAAAATGTTTTGGCGGTGCATATTTATTTAAATACTCAATACAATCTGGATTACCAGCCACTTTTGATTTATCCCAGTATTTATCCATGATGTCCTGGTAATCAGGTAAGCCACTTGTATGAGTAAGAAGATTCCGAATCGTAATTCCTTTATAAGGAATCTGAAGATATTTACTAACTGAATCATCATAATTCAACTTTTCTTTTTCTTTCAGCATCATAATGATCATAGCAGTGAATTGTTTTGAAACAGATGCCAGTTCAAAAATGTCTGTTGTTTGCAAAGGGATTTGATCTGCAAATTCACGATAGCCAAATGCCTTTTGATAAACCGGCTTCCCGTTGTCAGCAATTAATACAACGCCGCTAAAATCTTTTTGCGCAGCAAAAAAAGAATCAAGTTTTTCCTGCTGGGAAAAAGTATTGTTCGAAATGATCAATAAAAAAAGAAATATATTTTTCATGATAATTTTTTATTTAAGATCATACTCTTCTTTTATAAGTTTCAAAGCGTCAACTGCGAGTTGTCTTTCTCTCAAATTGGCTCGCATATATGCTAAAAAGAGAGATTTAATTGTATAGAGATTTTTTAGAAACATCTTTTTATCTTTTTCTTCAATCGCTGGAATTATTATTTTTTGAGGAAGGTGTATAAGAGTATCTGCTATCTGCAAGTTTTCTATAATAGCTAGTTGGGCGACACTGTCTGACCGATGATTGATCTTATACAATAGTATGGGATCAATAAGTTTTTCGATGTCCTTGTTCATTTGATTTGCAAGATCGACCTGCAATGGTTCATACTCTTTCCTGTTTCTCACCAATACATCATAATTAATGATCATATCCGATACCTTTTGATTGCGGATAAGTCTTAGACCACCTGAGTTTTTCAATTGTTGCATTGTTCGGTCGTTAGGATAAAAACGCAGAATGTCCCAATAGGGAAAAGAATAAAGCCTGTATACTGATGTGCCTTGCTGCATGTATTGATCACTACTTAACAACTGGAATAAGGTATCAAGCTCTTTTATACGTTTTTTTCGTAGTTCTATTAACCCGTTTAATTGTGAGGTATCGAGCTTCAGATCTTCAATAAAGCTATTTATATAAACTATTTCCCGTTTATTTTCTACAAGATGTTCCCGCTGGTTCTCTACAAAGAAACCTAATGTGACAGCAAGGAACAGCATTAAGAACTCCCACAAATAATGTGTCCATTTTTTTCTTTCAGTATGAGTATGTGCATGTACTTCCATGAAAATTATTTCAGGTGGTATTCCTTTTTTAAGATAGTTAATAAATTCTCGGCTTGTTGTAAAAGTCTCTTTGATTCTCTTCGGCTTGCCCGGTTATAGGCCTTTATCGAGAATAACTTATAATTTAATTCATGAAGATTCTGATCGCTGAAACTATATAATTGCGGAGCATATTTGGGACGTCGGGGGATATTGTTTGCATCCAACATCGAATCAAACACAATACCATCAAAAAAATAATGAGCTATGCCTCTGTAATCATTAATAAGTGTTTCTTCAACTTCGCCAATCCTAGTCAGATTTCTGACACCTATGTCATAACCTATGATGCTAATAAGTCGTAAGCCCCCTGCACTTTTCAACTGTTGAATTGTGCCATCATTGGGTATGAATCTTAATGGAATGCTCCGCGGAATAAAAATGGCATAGTAATACACATCGGCGGGCGGAAAACTGCGTGGATTTTGGCTGTTCATAACATATGTAAGTGAATCTAACCAGTTTTCTCTTTGGTTACGAACGTTGATGAGGTTATTCAATTTAACCGTATCCGTACTTACATCATTTAATAAAGAACGAATGAATTGTTTTTCACGGTCTCTTTCAATTTTATGCTCCAATTGATATTCTGCTAAATACCCACAGAATACAGCAAGGAACAGCATTAAAAACTCCCAGAGATAATGTGTCCATTTTTTTCTTTCCGTGTGTGAATGTGCATGGACTTCCATAATATTAATTTAAATGATGTTCTTCTTTCAAAATTGCAAGTAATTCAGTAGCTAATTTTTTTAAGGGCATCAAATAGCGATCAGATTGATAACTATATATACTCGATTCAAATCTTAGCCAGCCTGTATACTCTTTCATCAATTCAGGATCATTCTTTATGGGAAGATCAGTGAGACGGAAAACAGAATCCCTTGGTTTTACAATTGGGTCGTCCAGCATTTTTTCCGATAAATACATGTCAAAAACTTTAAATTGCAGATCTTCCATTTTTGAAAATTCAACTTTTGACAAGCTGTATTCTTTTTCCAGTTCACGGGTTTTCCTGTCATATTCACTTATTTTATAAGCCAGCTTATTTCCCATTATCCGCAAATTACCTGAACTCTTGAGTTGCTCGATCGTTGTATTGTTAGAGGAAAAATATTCAACATTAGTAACAAATGAACTATAATAATATAGCATTCCATTGGTCAGCGTTTGCTCATGAGGTTCTTTAACTAGTAAGCAAAATGTATCCAGGTTATTTGATACGAACTTAAGGCTATGCGATACGCCATTTAACTGGATAGTGTCTTTTTTTAATTCATCATAAAGATTAGCAGCATATATTTTTGCACGTTGATGCTCTACATAATGCTCCCGCTGATTTTCTACAAG
>VBAS01000147.1 GCA_005882975.1 Bacteroidota bacterium
AAGAATCTTGAACTGATCGGTGTTGGTTTCAAAGCAAGTAGCCAGGGTAATATCCTTGATCTTTCTTTGGGTTATTCGCACAATATCATTTTTGAAGTTCCAAAAGAATTGAAAGTGGTGACATCACAGGAAAAAGGTCAAAACCCAATGATCAGCTTAGAAGGTATCGATCATCAATTGCTTGGCCAGGTAGCAGCAAAGATCCGTGGTCTGCGTAAGCCTGAACCATACAAAGGAAAAGGTGTTCGTTATGTTGGCGAATTTGTTCGTAAGAAAGCAGGTAAAGCCGCTGGTAAATAATAAATAATCAGAAATGCCTTGGCAGAATCAAGGCTAAAAAATAAAGAATATGAATTCGAAAGCAAAAACAGCGAGAAGACAGAACATACGTTTCGGTATCCGTAAAAAAATTAACGGTACTTCCGCAAAACCACGTCTTTCTGTTTTCAGAAGCAATACAGAGATCTATGCCCAGTTAATTGATGATGTTAGTGGACAAACACTTGCTGCTGCCTCATCAAAAGAAAAAAGCATTGCTGCTCAAAAAGTAAACAAATCTGAAAAAAGCAAGCTGGTGGGTTCTGCAATTGCAGCAAAAGCTACTGAGCTTGGTTTGACAGAAGTGGTTTTTGATCGTGGTGGTTATTTATATCACGGTCGTGTGAAAGCAGTAGCTGATGGGGCAAGAGAAGGTGGTTTGAAATTCTAATTCAAAAATTGCAAATAATAATAAATGGCAAAAGTTAATTTAACCAGAGTAAAAGCCGGCGACCTTGAACTGAAAGACAAAGTGGTAGCCATCAACCGTGTTGTAAAAACAACAAAGGGTGGCCGTTCATTTAGTTTTTCTGCATTAGTTGTTGTAGGAAATGAGAATGGAGTCGTTGGTCATGGCCTGGGAAAAGCAAAAGAAGTACAGGAAGCAATTACTAAAGGAATTGAAGATGCAAAAAAGAACCTGATCAAAGTTCCGATCATGCATGGCACTATTCCTCATGATCAGTGGGCAAAGGAAGGCGCTGCAAAGGTATTGATCAAACCAGCTGCACATGGTACGGGTGTAATTGCAGGTGGTAGTATGCGTGCAGTACTTGAGGCTGCTGGTGTAACTGACGTATTAGCTAAATCACTTGGTTCGGCAAATCCGCATAATGTGGTTAAAGCAACTTTTAAAGCATTAGCAATGTTGCGTGAGCCGATCTCAGTTGCTAAAACAAGAACAGTAGGATTGAAGAAAGTTTTTAACGGATAATAATCAGTCGGCAGTCGTCGTCATTGCGAGCAAAGCGAAGCAAAGTCGACAGTCGATAGTCAAAGACTATACAAATGAAAAAGATAAAAATCACTTTAGTAAAAAGCCCCATCGACAGACCAGAGCGTCAGAAAAAAACGTTGAAAGCACTTGGTTTGAATAAAATGAATGCAACTAGAGAAGTAGAAGCTACTCCACAAATACTTGGTATGGTTCGTAAGATGAATCACCTGGTGAAAGTGGAGGAAGCATAAACAAATTAAAGCGAGCCCTGAATGCTTTCGGGGCGTTAAGTAAAAAATAAAAGCAATAAAATGAAACTACACGAATTAAGGCCTGCAAAAGGGGCAACACAAAAAGAAAAAAGAATTGGTCGCGGGGAAGCTTCTGGTCATGGAGGTACATCTACAAAAGGTAATAAAGGTGGACAAAGCCGTGCTGGTTACAAGAGAAAGATGGCGCATGAAGGTGGCCAGATGCCTATTCAGCGTCGTGTTCCAAAACGCGGCTTTACCAATATTCATCGTATTGAATATAAAGTATTGAATCTTGGACAACTTGATCAATTATCAGAAAAGTATGGCATCAAAGAATTCTCATTTGAGAATCTTTACAATAATAAATTGATCAGTCAGAATGATAAAGTGAAGATATTAGGAAATGGAGAGGTAAAAGGCAAGTTTACTTTTAAAGTGAATGCTGTAAGTGAAAAGGCAAAAGCTGCGATCGAAGCGGCAGGCGGGTCAATAGAAATTCTTGGTTGATTTTATGTAACTTGCATCGACGCATATTAAATGCGTTTTTTTGTTTTACGATCTTTAAATCGCTCTGCATCCGTGAAAAAATTAATTAAAACACTGAAAAATATCTGGAGTATCGAGGAATTGCGCAGCAAGATCCTTTTTACTCTTGCATTAGTATTTATATACCGTATCGGCGCACATATCGTTTTACCCGGTATTGATCCAAACGGCATCCAAAGTCAAATGGCGAATTCCAAAAAAGGAATTCTCGGTTTGATCGATACGTTTGCCGGTGGTGCCTTTTCACAGGCATCTATTTTTGCCTTGGGTATCATGCCATATATCTCTGCTTCGATCTTTATGCAGTTGATGACGGTACTAGTACCTCAAATGCAAAAGCTGCAAAAAGAAGGTGATAGTGGCAGAAAAAAGATCAACCAATGGACACGTTATCTTACAGTAGCTGTTACCATCGTTCAGGCATCTGCTTATGTTACTTACCTGAATGAAATGACAAAAGGCGGAGGCCGGATCCCCGGATTTGAGCCTTATTTCTGGTATACAACCGTTATCGTTCTTACAGCAGGTACTTTATTCGTAATGTGGTTAGGGGAAAAGATCACCGACAAAGGATTGGGCAACGGTACTTCATTAATTATTATGGTAGGTATACTTGCACGTCTACCTCAGGCTTTTATGCAGGAGTTTAATAATAGAGCAACAGGCGGAGGTACTGGTGGAGGCATTTTGATCTTTATCATTGAAGTATTCATTCTGATAGCAATTATTCTTGGTTGTATATTATTGATACAGGGTACACGAAAGATTGCATTGAATTATGCAAAGCAAATTGCCGGTGGTAACAGGCAGTTTACTGGCGCAAGACAATTCTTACCTATTAAAGTAAACAGCGCCGGAGTAATGCCGATCATTTTTGCGCAAGCGATCATGTTTTTGCCCACTTTGTTTTCTTATTCTAATTCTGACACTGCAAAAGGGATAGGTAAAATATTTTCTAATCATACCAATATCTGGTACATGATCGTATATTCAACGGTTGTAATTGGATTTACCTTTTTGTACACAGCTTTAATATTTAACCCAAAACAAATTGCTGATAACCTTAAGCAGAATAATGGATTTATCCCCGGTGTTAAACCAGGACAACCAACTGCAGATTATATTGGAGCAGTAATGGATAAAGTAACGTTGCCAGGTGCTGTGTTGCTTGCATTTGTTGGTATTTTACCGGGCCTTGTACAATTATCACATTTAGTAAATACACAAAGCTTTGCAAACTTCTTTGGTGGTACATCACTTTTGATCATGGTGGGTGTAATACTCGATACACTGCAGCAAATAGAGACTCAGTTGCTCATGCGTCAATACGATGGCTTGATGAAGAGTGGACGGATCCAGGGAAGACAAACACTTACACAAGCATCTATTTAAGCAGAATTTTAAATGTTATTATAAAAACCTGGCGGTATAGATTGCCAGGTTTTCTTTTTAAATTAGGATATTTGCCCAATGATCATCTGTAAGACACATGACGAAATAGAGTTGATGAGGGAAAGTGCCTTACTGGTAAGCAGAACACTTACAGAAGTTGCTGCTTTGCTTAAACCAGGTGTCACCACGATCTCACTGGATAAAATGATCGGTGAATATATTCGTGATCATCATGCTGTGCCTTCATTTCTTAATTATAATGGGTATCCTTACAATTCCTGTATCTCTGTAAATGATGTTGTGGTTCATGGCTTCCCCAATAAAAATGAATTG
>VBAS01000148.1 GCA_005882975.1 Bacteroidota bacterium
TAACCGGGAACAGGATCGGTGATATTTCTTTTGCTATACAAGAACATGCGGAGAAGAAATATGGATATGGAGTGGTAAGAGAGTTAGTAGGTCATGGCCTTGGAAGAAGCATGCATGAGGATCCACAGGTGCCAAACTATGGTAAAAGAGGAAGTGGTGCTAAACTAAAAGATGGAATGGTGTTGGCGATCGAACCAATGATCAATCTCGGGAAAAAAGAAGTATACACTGAAGACGATGGATGGACAGTAAGAACAAAAGATGGTAAGCCTTCTGTGCATTTCGAACATGATGTTTGTATAAGAAAAAATGTAGCAGATATTCTTTCCAATTATACTCGAATTGAAGCAGCAGAAAAAGCGAATGTGAATTTATTCAGCGAATATGCAGTAGTAGCCTAAATTTTGCTTTTGTATTCCCATTCCCACACCTCACCATCTTCAGGGTCTGTTATGAAGCCTAACAAAATAAAATTATTTTTTTCTAATATTCTTGTTGAGTAATTTTTTTCGGGAAGCGTTCTTGCAGTGATCCTTACTGAAGGATCAGTGGCCAATGATAATTCAACTAATTGTTTGCAGATCCTAGTACCTACACCATGTTGTCGATGGCTTTCCATTGTGCCATACGATATTTCAACAGTATTATTGATCGGTCTTCCTTTGAATGCTGCATTACCGATCAGTTCACCATTTTCT
>VBAS01000149.1 GCA_005882975.1 Bacteroidota bacterium
ATCAATGCACATGGAAAGACTTTCATTGCATAAAGGGTTCTTTGCAAAGACTTCGTTTTCTTTCATGGTTTCTTTGATCGGCAGTAGAGTCATATTTATTCAATTTCAATATCATATTTATCTAAAAGCCCTGAGATACCATGAATTGAGAATTTTGCTTTTTTAATTTTATTTAATTCAGGATCGATCGAATAATTGCGGGAAGTACGGAGATCTGCTTTCTCTAAGATTGTTCTTTCAAATCTCGCTCCAGCAAGGTCACAATTGTCAAATAAAGAATTTGCAAGGTCTGCTTCGGTAAAATCAACTTCTGAAAGGTTTGAGTTTTTAAACCTTGTTTTTTTTAGTTTCGATTTGTAAAAGGAAGAAAGTTGTAAAAAACAGTTGTCAAAATCAACTTCAAAAAGAAATGGATCACAATTTTCAAAATGCAATCCCAATAGCTTGCAATCTTTAAACTTGACATTCTTTAAACCAGTCTTTATAAGATTTGCGGTGCTAAGATTGCAGGAGTTAAATTCACATTCTAGAAAAACTCTTTGTGATAGATCAGCAGTAGAAAGATGACAACTGGTAAAAACGCAATTTTCGTAGTCCGCAATTGCAAATTCATTTGTAGTGAAATCTTCTTTCTCAAATTTCTTGTCTTGAATATAAATTCTCTCCATTTTCCGATCATTTATCAACTAGTGTCAGCCAACTTTTTATAACAGACTGGAGCAATTTTTCTTTTGACTTTAGATCTTTCATGTCTTTAAATATAGTGATGCGCCTGCCATCTTTATAATCACCTTCAAGCAGGCCAGATTTATCGTTGACTTTTGCGCCGCTGGGAAAAACTAACATTATCCTTTCTTTAAAAAGATTCATAACGATGATCTCCCTTTTATATTCTTTCGGGTCAAAAGGCTTCATTTCTCCTGTATAATAAAAGCTGGGATTATTCCATTTGATGTGTTCGCCGATCTCCTTGTCAGTTTTTAAAATGATCTGTCGGATACTTTCAATTATTTTTCCAAAAGACGGGTCAAGCTTTTTTATATGTGCTGTCACCTGTTCGGTGTCTGTTAATTTTACCGCTTTTGTCATATATGAATAAATATAAGAAGGTTTTCAAATATTCATTGATCATCTAGCTGCTCTTTCACCTGTACATAACTCCAGGCTGTAAACGGAAGAATGATCATAAGAAGAAATACCCAATAAGTATTTAAAGTAAAAAAAAGTAAAAAGGTAATGAGTAAAAGATAAAATGGATAAATGAAAATCGGTAAAACGATTTGCATAGCATCCACATGCCCTGAGTTGTTATATTTTTTGTGTACCCAATATTTTATTGGCAAATAAAGTGGCGCATGAATAAGCCAGCCGATAGCTGCAGGTATTGCAAGTAAGATCTTTGTAAGCAAGGATGGTTTTATTTCCAGCAATTCTTTCTGTTTCTTTTTATCATTTGTTCCAATTTCAAAAACGAGTGGCCGAAGTTCCTGTTCTAGTTTATTATTAAAAACCTGGTTCCATGCGCCATCACTAAGGTTTTTATCAAAATCATTTGCGGTAAAAATAGTTCCAAAGTTTACAAAAAGGTTTTTCCCAAACCGGCTAAATGAACTGTAGTTGATCCCAACAGGTAAGATCTTTAATGGAATATTTTCCTGCTGGCATTTATAAGCAAGCCTAGCTGTTCCTTTTTTTAGTGGACGAAGATGCCATTCATTTACACAGAGGCCTTCACTAAAAATGAGAACGATTTCACCTCGTTTGAAAAGTTCAATACAGGCATCAAAAGTTTTATAGTTCTCCGAAAGGTTTTCCACGCCTTCGCTGGGTCGGTAAACAGGCAGCATTTTAAACTTATAAAACAACTTTGTAATTCGTTTATTCAAAAAGGCATCACCTCTTGTTAAAGACCAGATCGGTTCTTCAAAAAGTATATCCATCAACACGGCATCAAGAAAAGAGTTAGGATGACTGCATGCAAGGATCATAGGGCCTTTTTCTTTCAGCAAATCGGGTTTATTAATGATGATCTTTCTGCAGAAGATCATGGCGGCCAATCTTACTATTACTTTTAATACAGAATAAAGCATGTGTCTGTAATGATAATTAATAATTAGTAATTAATAATTAATAATTCTTCATTTTTGTGAAGTGTCAAAGCAACTAATAGTAATAGGTGGAGGAGCAGCAGGATTTTTCTGTGCAGTAAATGCTGCACGGATGGCTCCTTCGTTGAAAGTTACAATTATTGAAAAAAGTAATAAGCTACTTTCGAAAGTAAAAGTTAGCGGTGGCGGACGCTGTAATGTTACACATGCTTGTTTTGAGATAGCAGAAATGTGTAAGCGATATCCGAGAGGACATAATTTTGTAAAAAAAACATTCCATCAATTCTTTACTACAGATACTATCACCTGGTTTGAAGAAAGAGGAGTGAAGTTGAAAGCTGAACAGGATGGAAGAATGTTTCCTGTTACTGATTCTTCCCAGACTATTATTGAGTGCTTGCTTAAAGAAGCAAATAAATATGGAGTGGAGATATTGATTAACAAGGAGGTCAGAAAGATAAATGCACAACTCTCAATGTTCAATGTTCAATGCTCAAGTGGTGAAACACTTAAGGCTGATTATTTATGTATTGCATCCGGCGGTTATCCAAAATCATCAATGTTTGATTGGTTGAAAGAATTAGGTCATGCAATTGAAGAACCAGTTCCTTCTTTGTTCACATTTAACTTACCTAAACATCCAATAACAAAATTGATGGGAGTGAGTGTTGAAAAGGCAAAAGTGAAAATCTTGGGAACTAAGTTGGAAGAACAAGGACCATTGCTCATTACGCATTGGGGGCTGAGCGGTCCTGTTGTGCTGAGATTAAGTGCATGGGGAGCACGGGAGTTAAAAGAAAGGAATTGGGAATCTGGAATTAGTGTGAATTGGTTGCCGGATTATAATGAAGAGACTCTTAGAAAAAAATTCCAGGAATTAAGAAATACAAATGCTTCGCAAAAGATCATCAATAAAAATTCTTTTGGATTGCCATCAAGATTGTGGGATTTTTTTGCTGAACAATCAGGAATAAAAAATGAATGGCGCTGGGCAGACCTTCCTTCGATTGAACAAAACAAGTTCATAAAGAATCTTTGCAGCTATGAATGCGAAGTAAAAGGTAAAACAACTTTTAAAGAAGAGTTTGTAACTGCAGGTGGAATAAAACTAAATGAAGTAGACGCACTAAATGAAGTGGATGCAAATACAATGATGAGTAAAAAAGTTACTAATCTTTTCTTTGCCGGGGAGGTGTTGGACGTTGATGGAATAACTGGCGGATTTAATTTCCAACATGCATGGACGAGTGGATTTGTAGCAGCGAAAAGTATTGCCGAAAAATAAAGCTGAATAGCCAACAAACTGTACAAGAGTGCGACGCAACAGCTGCCAAATCAAGGCTTTAAAGGTGGGTTCATACCCGAAAAACTCTTAACTCGAATGCCGCGACTCAAAACTATTTGCCCTATCTTTGCCGCCCCGGAATTTTAAACCCCTCCGGGATATTTTATCATGTTTTTCAAATTGTATTTTAAACAACTAAACGCTGATGCACAGGAGTCTGCCGGTTCCGAAGTTTCGGAAGAGGCAACTACAGCGACAACAACTGCACCTGTTGAAGCGGCTCCTCCTACCGCTCATGATGATTTCGATTGGAGTGTTGACAAACGTAACGTTACTTCTTACACCAAAGAAGAAAAAGAGAAGTATGAAAAAGTGTATGATGACACTTTCGTACAGATCACCGATGGTGAAATGATCAAAGGTCTTGTGGTCGGTGTTACAAAAACTGATGTGGTATTGAACATTGGTTTTAAAAGTGATGGTCTTGTTTCATTGAATGAGTTCCGTGACTTACAAGGATTGAAAGTTGGTGATGAAGTGGAAGTAATGGTTATTGAAAAAGAAGACCGTGAAGGTCATCTGAATCTTAGCCGTCGCCAGGCACGCATTACCCGTGCATGGGAACGTATTGTTGAAGTACACAAAACTGGTGAGGTTATCACTGGTCTTGTTACTAACAAAACAAAAGGCGGATTGATCGTTGATGTATTTGGAATGGAAACATTCTTGCCAGGTTCACAAATTGATGTGAAGCCTGTAACAGATTACGATCAGTTTGTTGGAAAAACAATGGAATTCAAAGTGGTGAAAATTAATGAAGCCATTAAGAATGCTGTTGTATCTCACAAAGCACTTATTGAAAGTGATATCGAAGCACAACGTGCAGAGATTATGAGCAAATTGGAGAAAGGCCAGGTACTTGAAGGAACAGTGAAGAACATCACAGACTTCGGTGCATTTATGGATCTTGGTGGTCTTGACGGTTTGTTATACATCACCGATATTTCATGGGGACGTATCTCGCATCCTTCAGAAGTATTGAAACTAGATCAGAAGATCAACGTGGTGGTTCTTGATTTTGATGATGAGAAGAAACGTATCAGCCTTGGTTTAAAGCAACTGACTCCGCATCCTTGGGATGTGTTGCCTGAAACAATTAGTGAAGGAAATATTGTAAAAGGTCGTGTTGTGAATATTGAAGACTACGGTGCTTTCTTAGAAATTCAACCGGGTGTAGAAGGTCTTGTTCACGTAAGTGAAATTACATGGGCTAACACACCGATCAATGCAAAAGAATTCTTCAAATTAGGTGATGAGCATGAAGCTAAGATCGTAACACTTGATAAAGGCAATCGTAAGATGAGTCTTTCTATCAAGCAACTTTCACCAGATCCTTGGAATGAGATCGAAACTAAATTCCCTGTCGAGAGCCGTCATAAAGGCCTAGTGAAAAACATTACTCCTTATGGTGTGTTTGTGGAATTAGCTCCCGGTATCGGTGGTATGATCCATATCAGCGATCTGAGCTGGTTAAAGCGTTTCAATCATCCAAGTGAATACACAAAAGTTGGCGAGCATATCGATATCGTTATTTTAAGTATTGATAAAGATAATCGTAAGCTTCAGTTAGGACATAAACAACTGGAAGAAGATCCCTGGAACAGCCTTCAGGAAACATTTGCTATCGGCAGTGTTCATGAAGGAACAGTTATTCGTCGTGATGATAAAGGCGCTGTTGTTCAATTGCCTTATGGATTGGAAGGTTTTGCCCCAGCCCGTCATCTTGCAAAAGAAGATGGTAAAACTGTAAGTGCAGATGAGACAACACAGTTCATGGTGATCGAGTTTGATCGCAATGAAAAGCGTATCGTTTTATCTCATACACGTACATGGGAACAAGCTAAAGTGGAAGAGAAAGAAGCTGCCCGCAAGGAAGCAAAAGTGGAAGCTGATAAGACCCGTAAAGCTGTGAAGAATGTACAGGCGAAAGTAGAAAAAGCAACTCTCGGTGATCTTGGTG
>VBAS01000150.1:0-3599 GCA_005882975.1 Bacteroidota bacterium
GATGATGGAAGCAAGGTGGCTCGGACCGGGTACTATGAGCGGACGTATTTCAGCAATTGAAGGAGTGAATGAAGATGGTAAAACAATCTATGTTGGTACAGCAGGTGGTGGTATCTGGAAAACCACAAATGCAGGAGCCTCTTTCAAACCAATCTTTGCTAAATACTGCCAATCCATTGGAGCCATTGCTATTGATCAGAACAATCCGAAAATTATTTATGCAGGTACCGGCGAAAGCAATATGCGTAACTCAGTTTCTATAGGTAATGGCCTTTATAAATCAACCGATGCGGGGGAGAACTGGACAAAGATCGGGCTTGACAGTACGGAACATATTTCCAAGATCATCATTGATCCTAAGAATTCAAATATAATTTATGTAGCCGCACCAGGTCCACTTTGGAGTGATGGTACAAGCCGTGGATTATATAAATCAACCGATGCGGGTAAGACCTGGAGTAAAATTTTATACGTTGATGAAAAAACAGGTTGTGCAGACATTGCGATTGATCCGGAAAACACAAATATTATTTATGCTACAACATGGCAATTCAGAAGACAACCTTATTCGTTCAACTCCGGCGGACCGGGAAGTGGTATTCATAAAAGTGTGGATGGAGGAAAATCGTGGAAGGAACTTACCAATGGACTTCCTTCAAAGCCTTTTGGTCGGGTAGCATTGACATTGGCGCCGAGTGCTCCGAAAAATATGCTGGCAATTGTTGAATCAAATAATACTGGTTTATACATTACATCAGATGGAGGTGAGTCATGGAAACAACAAAGTGCTACAATGAATGTGGTGTCTCGCCCATTTTATTTCAGCACATTGGTGATCGATCCAAAAGATCCTAAAAGAGTTTATCGTCCGGGATATACTTTTTCTTATTCAAGTGATGGTGGTTATTCATTTGTTGATGCAAGTGGTGAAGGTGGCTGGGTTCATAGTGATCATCATGCCTTATGGATAAATCCGAACAATACGAATCAAATGTATCTTGGAACTGATGGCGGAGTTTATGTAAGTCTTGATCGTGGCGCTACATGGACATTCAATCAGAATTTACCTGTCGGCCAGTTTTATCATGTAGCGGCAGACAGCAAAGACCCTTATAATGTTTATGGAGGATTGCAAGACAATGGAAGCTGGATTGCTCCTTCCGCAAGACCCGGTGGCATTACTAATGGCGACTGGAAAGCTATTTATGGAGGTGATGGATTTTGGGTAACACCTGATCCTAATGATCCTAACACTGCTTATGCAGAATCTCAAGGTGGAAATGCAGGCAGGATAAATCTTACAACATTTAAATCAGTTTCAATAAAACCACAAGAAGGTCCGAATGAAGAAAAATTCAGATGGAACTGGAATACGCCGATCGTTTCGGGAACAAAAAATAAAAAGAACCTCTATATGGGCTCGCAATATTTGTTCAGATCAACTGATCGGGGCGCTAACTGGAAAAAAATATCTCCTGATCTGACAACAAATGATAAAAAGAAACAGCAACAGGAAGAAAGTGGAGGACTTAGTGCTGATAATACTTCTGCAGAAAATCATTGTACCATTTTTTCAATTGCCGAATCACCATTGGATGAAAATATAGTTTGGGCAGGAACAGACGATGGTAATCTTCAATACACAACCAATGGCGGTGGCTCCTGGACAAACGTTGCAAAAAGTTATCCAGCTGCAGGTATTCCTGCACAAGCATGGGTCAGCAGCATTGAACCCAGCAGTTTTGATAAGAATATCGTTTATGCAACATTTGAGAATCACACGTATGGCGATCACAAAACTTATTTAGGCAGATCAACAGATATGGGTAAGACCTGGAAACTCATCACCAGTACTGAGTTCACAGGTTTTGCTCATAAAATAAAAGAAGACCTCGTTAATAAAGATCTGCTTTTCCTTGGCACTGAAATGGGTTTGTTTGCAACGGTAGATGGCGGCGCTAATTGGTTCCGCATGAAAAATCATATTCCTGAATATGTATTGGTAAGAGATATACTGATACATCCGGTGACGAATGATCTTATTCTTGCAACACATGGCCGCGGTATTATTATTGTTGACGACATTACACCGATGCGGACATTGACAAAAGATATTCTTGATAAAGATGTTTACCTGATCCCCAACAAGCCTATAGTATTGAACGGGGGAAAGTTTGGGGACGGTGGATTTCCAAGTACCGGTGGATGGGTGGCACCCAATCCATTTCCCATTCCACCCATTCAATATTATTTAAAAGACCGTATCACAGATGCTGATGTGAAAGTGGAAATATATGATAAGGATAATAATCTTGTGCAATCGATACCGGGTAGTAAAAGAAAAGGGATCAATAAAGTGAGCTGGAATCTTCGCATGAAACCACCAAAGGTTGCCAGTGGCGGAACAAAAATTGATTTTGGTGGCTTTGTAGCGCCGATGGTTTTGCCGGGAGATTACATTGTGAAATTAAAAGTGGGAGATAAAGAATATACACAAACAATAAAAGTGATCCATGATGAAAACAACAAAGAATTGTCAATAGCTGACCGGCAGCTACAATATAAAACAGCTACACAATTATATAAGATGCATGAAGACCTTGCAGAAACAGTAGATGACATAAATGAAAAACAAAAATTAATAAAAGATAATCTTGATAAGGTAAAAGACTCTGCTACCAAAAAGTTGATGATCGAGTTCAATAATAAATTGGAAGAACAAAGAAGCCAGCTGCTTGGTACAAAACAAAAATCAGCTTTTGCAGATGAACAACGGCTAAGAGAAAAGATCACTGATGTATATTCAGCCGTGGCCAGCCAGGAAGCCCCACCAGCAAACCTGCAGGTACAGCGAGCTGAAACTTTGCAAAAAGAACTGGTCAAAAGAAAACAGGATGTGCAAGCAGTCAATAACAAATATTTTAAACAGGTGTTTGATGAATTGATGAAAGAAGGATTAGCAAAGCCGAAAAGTTTTTGATGCTGATAACCATTTAAAAAAGCTCCATTGAATGGGGCTTTTTTTTAACTTGAACTGCTGCTATGCCAACAATTCGTATATTCAATCCAACAACATAAAACACATGAGAAAATTTTTTTTATTACTGATCAGTATTGGCTGTATCTATTCTTTAATAGCACAACATGCAGGAAAGTCAAATACCAGTACTGCATCAAACGTGGATTCGCAATTATTTTCAAAAATGAAATACCGCTTGATCGGCCCTTTTCGCGGAGGACGCAGCGGTGCAGCAACCGGGAGTTATAAAAACAAGAACACTTTTTATTTCGGTGCTACCGGTGGTGGTGTTTGGAAAACAACAGATGGCGGCAACAACTGGAACAATATTTCTGATAAATATTTCGGAAGCTCGATAGGAGCAGTGGCAGTTGCACCTTCTGATGAAACAATAGTATATGCCGGCCAGGGTGAAAATACAATGCGTGGTAATGTAAGTGAAGGGCTGGATGGTATGTGGCGCAGCGATGATGGTGGAAAGAGTTGGAAAAATATTGGTTTAAAAGATGGACGTCATATCATTCGAATTGTTATTCATCCAAAAAACCCTGATATAGTATGGGTAGCAGTGATGGGACAT
>VBAS01000150.1:3651-10445 GCA_005882975.1 Bacteroidota bacterium
CGTTATTTATAAATGATCAAACAGGTTGTAGCGACCTGGTTATGGAGCCCGGAAATGCAAACGTTTTTTATGCAGGTACCTGGCGATTGATAAGAACTCCTTATTCATTAGAGAGTGGTGGCGATGGCAGCGGTTTATGGAAAAGCACTGATGGTGGAGAAACGTGGACAAACATTTCCAAAAATAAAGGACTGCCAAAGGGAACATGGGGAATTGTGGCTGTTGCAGTGGCTCCTTCGAATACTGATAAACTTTATTCCCTCATTGAAAATAAAGATGGCGGATTGTATATGAGTGCTGACGGCGGAGAAACATGGACATTAACATCAAGTGATAATAATATTCGTCAACGTGCCTGGTACTACACAAAAGTTTTTGTTGATCCAAAAAATGAGAACCGGGTTTATTGTCCCAATGTGAATTTTATGCGAAGCAATGATGGAGGACGGACATTTCAATCGATCAACACACCGCATGGCGATCATCATGATCTTTGGATCGATCCCGAAGATGGAAACCGGATGATCGTTGCAGACGATGGTGGCGCACAAATTTCATTTGATGCTGGTAACAACTGGAGTACTTATTTAAATCAACCTACAGTGCAAGTTTATCGTGTAAGTACAGATAATGCATTTCCATACCGTGTACTGGCACCGCAACAAGACAATGGTGCTTTCAGAATAAGAAGCAGAACATATGGCCCGGCAATTACTGCAACTGACATGGAAAATGCAGCAGGTGCTGAAAGTGGTTATATCGTTGCTGATCCATTGAATCCTGATATTACATATGGTGGTAATTATATGGGCTTGCTTCAAAGATTAGATCACAGAACTGGTGAAAGCCGTGCAATAAATGTGTGGCCAATTGATAACATGGGTGCCGGAGCTGATGCTGCTAAATATCGTTTTCAATGGAACTATCCCATTTTCTTTTCACCAAATAATCCAAAGAAACTATATGCAGCCGGTAATCATCTTTTCGCAACAGAAGATGAAGGAAAAACATGGCAGATGATCTCGCCTGACCTTACAACAAACGATAAGAAGAGACAAGCTTCCAGTGGCGGACCGATCACACAGGATAATACAAGTGTGGAATATTACTGTACTATATTTTATGCTACTGAAAGCTGGGTAGAAAAAGATCTGCTTTGGACCGGAAGTGATGATGGCTTGATAAACGTAAGTAAAGATGGCGGTAAGAATTGGGAGAATGTTACTCCTAAAAATATTCCACAATGGATAATGTGGAACTGCATTGAAGTGGATCCGTTTAAAAAAGGTGCGGCATATATTGTAGGTACGAGATATAAGCTGGATGATTTCAAATCATACATCTATAAAACTGAAGATTACGGCAAAACATGGAAGCAAATTGTAAATGGAATTGATCCTATGCACTTTGCAAGATGTCTGCGTGCAGACAGGAAAAAACAAGGTTTATTATATGCAGGCACTGAATATGGAATGTATATTTCTTATGATGATGGAGCAAACTGGAGATCATTTCAATTGAATTTGCCTGAAGTTCCTATCACAGATCTTACTATTAAAAACAATGACCTCATTGTCGGCACACAAGGAAGAAGCATTTATATTTTAGATGATCTGACTGTGTTACAGGAAAAAGATGCTAACATACTTAATAAAAATCTGCATGTCTTTAATGTAAACCCAGCTTATCGCATGCCGGGTGGTGGCAGGCGTGGTGGTGGAGGTCGTGGAGTAACAGGAGACATGCGTAATGTGGGAATGAATCCGCCAACTGGTGTTGTATTTAATTACTATATGGCAAATGCTAATGATTCAACCAAGCTTTCGATAGAAGTTCTTGACAAGAATAAAAAGACGATCAAAACTTTTTCTACAACAGCTAAAACACCTGCAGATAAATTCGAGGTTACTAAAGGCATGAACCAATTTGAATGGGATATGAATTATGCTGAAGCGGAAAGAGTAGAAGGATTGATCTTATGGAATGGATTTGTGGGCGGACCTAAAGCCGCTCCCGGAAATTATTTTGCGAAATTTAAATCTGGCAGCGATTCAACAGAAGTTCCTTTTACTATTCTCGGCGATCCGAATTATCAAACTTCATTAGCCGAGTACGAAGATCAATTCAATCATTTGATCACTATCCGGGATAAATCTACCGAGATCATGAAAGCGATAAAAAATATTCGTGAAGTAAGGCAACAAATGAATGATCTCAGCGCAAGAGTGGGTAAAGACTTACCGAAAGAAGTAAAACAACAGATCGATACAGTAAACAAACAAATGACAGGGGTTGAGGAAGCATTACATCAAACCAAGGCTAAGAGCGGACAGGATGTTTTGAATTATCCAATTAAACTGGATGATAAGCTTTCAAGCATTTACAATGCCTCTGCGGCAGGGCAGTCAGGGTTATCAAAACAATCAAAAGATGCTTATGCCGAATTAGTGGTGCAGATAGATGAACAATTGAATAAGTTGAAGAAAATAATGACTGAAGATGTGGTAAAGCTTAATCAATTGATCCATGAAAAAACTTTACCGGTGATCGGGGTAAAAAAGGAATAACATAAAAATTTAATTGGATAAAAAATTTTGAATGTTTTAGATGGCTATTTAATTTTTAGCTTTTTTGAAGATCAATCTTTCCGGATCTTCTGCTAAAGATCTTTCTAACGTTAAGCCTTTAAACACAGGTCCTGCTTTTGCAGTAAGTTTCCGTTTGTCTAATTTATAATTGTAATATTCATTAAGCAGGTTTCTCCATCCGGTTTTGCTAAAAAAAGATATTTTTTTATCTTTTAAAATTGATTCATTTGCGTGTTCTTTATATGCAGGGAAACATATAGCGATCCCGTTACCACCAATTGCTTTTGAACCAGGTGTTCTTTTATTATAATTATTTCCCATAAATCCTGCGATAATATTATTTTGGAGTTGATTAATAACTTCAAAGATCTTATTATCCAAGGGCAGATCAACATTGTAATACAATAAATTTTCAAGCCACCAGACAAGGTCAATATTGAACATCGGGTAATCAATTTTGGCGGCCTTCAGTTTATCGGTGTCCTTATATGTATAATCAAGGCACTGACTTCTTGCATTTTTGATCAGCAAATAAGTTTGATCATCTTTATTTTTTAGCTTATTAATTAAATAACTGCAAAGTGATGTGAAGGGATCTATGAATGATTGAAAATTTATAAGAGAAATGCTGGTAAGCGAAACACCCATTTTTCTGAATTCAGGTACATTACAATCATAGTCTGCATAGTTCGTGCAATAAAATATTGATACAAGTAAGTTGGCCACCTCTCTTGATTTTATGGTGGGTCTTTGTATAAACTGTTTGCAAAGTTGTGTATATCCCAAACCCAGCGCCGGCATCTCATCAGGAGATGCAATAAAGTAATCAGTAAGCCCCACAAATTTATTTGCATTTTCAATTTGCTGGGCCCAGCAACAATCCAGGCAAATAAAACCAGGTCTTTTCTTTTTAAAAACTTTATCGATCACATCTGCCATACCGGAATAGGTTAATGAGATGGTATTGCCTTTGCTATAGATCAGCAAAATAGGTTTTTGCTTAAACTTGCTTTTTTCAAAAGCAGGGTATTCACAGAAACCTTCAAAGGTCCAGCCCGGCTGAGTGTTTGAATATTTACTTTCAATCTTTTCGTCTTTCATTTTCCGGTCAACTTTAACCAGTCTTGTATCAAACACGCCTTTTGATATGTCAGTTGTTGCAGGGCCTCCATGCCCTTTATAAAAGAAACCGAAATTTTCAGCTTCAAAATCCTGGACGGTTTTGGTTAATAGTTTTTCAAGATTTCTTTTAGTCGTAAGCCCTTTAGCTGAAGATGAAAGTTTATAATAACTTGGATCAGTTAAAAAATCAGAGTTTTTGTCTACATGATAGATGGCAGGGGCGGTGAACTTTTTAGAAAACTTATCGCCTTCGATTGCATCAAACAAGATCACAAAATCAACGTCCTTATTACTTCCAACTGAATATATTTCCTGTATCACCTTTAATTGCTCATTAAAAAGATTATTCTTAGCACTAAGCAAAAAAATGAGTGTCCACTTTTTTTTAGTTGTATTCTTTTTCATGGAAGGAGGCTTGGTATCTGAAATTATTCTTAATTTAATTCATAATTGTTAGGTTTCAATGAAGTCACCTTATCTTATTACTGCTTTCCTGCTTTATTTAGCCCAAAACCCCTGTATTGCACAGCAGTTTAATGTTAAAACTTATTCCTTTAATGAAGGGCTTACTACCTATAATATAAAAAAAGCATTGCAGGATAAGTATGGATTTATGTGGTTGGCCACGCAGGACGGTGTGTACCGGTACGATGGAACCAATTTTGAATCGTTTAAAAAAACCAACGGCCGGATCCCCGGCATCAGGGAAAATTTCATTTTCGATATAGCACTAGGGAATGATGAGAATCTTTATATCGCCTCATTTACCGGCGGTATAGATGTTATTAATATACGAACATTAAAAGTTACTCCTCTCTTATCGCAAAGAAGGGAACGAGAAGATGGACTTCCGGACCTGTGGATAGAGAAAATTTTTTGTGATGCAGAAAACAATTTATGGATAGGAGGAAAAGAGTATCTGAAAATATTTAATCTAAAAGAAAAGAAGTTTAAAAATTTTCAGCAGGCTGTAATGATGCGACCTTATAATCACATCACGTTTATAAGATCAGTTGACAAAAATACAATAGCAGTTGGTGCAGAGAATTATGGCGTTTTATTTTACAATACAACCACATTAAAGATACAGGATAGTATACTGGCACTGGGAGGAATAAATAATATAACAGTTAGTGACCTCTGTGTAATAAATGATAGTTGTTATTTTAGCAGGGGTTCGCAGCTATACAGTGGAAAATTCATTAACGGCGCCTGGCACCCGGGAAGAAAAATAATAATCCCGCCAATCAGTGATAAAATTATTAATTGCATTACCACTGGTAACGCAAATGAGATATGGCTTGGGACAAATAATGGCATTGGCAAATTTGATCTTACAACAAACCAATTCAAGACAGTCAATAATGAATACTTCAGTGCTGATTTATTGCTGATCTTTTTCATGATAGGGAGAATGGCCTTTGGATAAGTTCTTCAAAAAACCTTATCAGGATGAATCTTATTCCTTCGCCTTTTTATGCAATAAAAGGAAGTAAGGACGGACGAACGAGATTAAATCATATTTATTCGCTTGTTCCGGTGAACGAAACTCAACTGTTTGCCTGTGGCACTGATGGATTGTATTTATGCGATCTTGTTTCGAGAGATATAAAAAAAATCAAAGGAACTGCTGCATTGGGAATCATAGATTATGTTTTTAAAATGCAGGAAGATCTTTGGCTCATCTGTTCACGGGACGGAATGTATAGTTATCAGCCATCGAAAGATATTCTTTCAAAAGAGATCTTGCTTAAAATGTATCCCGAATGGAAACCATATGTCAATAATTATTTTAACAATACAGCAAGGTCAGGAAGTAAAATATATTGGGCTAGTGAAGAGCAGGAAGGTTTGTTGATCTGGGACCCGCAGCAACATACCATACTGCAAGCAAAACCCGGAACTACTTCTTCAAAAGGGGTGACTGAAGGACATATTCATAACATCAAATTTGATAAAGAAGGTTTTCTATGGTTATTGTTTGATAATTCAGTTGCCAAATATGATGTAGCAAGGGATTCAGTTATTAAAGTGCTCACGTATGATCATAATGGCAAAGGTTTTAATGCAGGGATCTTTTTTGATATGTACGATGATGGTTCGTTTCTATGGTTTGGTACTTATGGCGGTGGTATAAATGGGTATAATAAAAAAACAGGTGAATGGAAATATATTACCGAAGACGATGGGTTATGCAATAATGCTGTGTATGGAATACTACCAGGACGAGACAGCATTTTCTGGGTTAGCACAAATAATGGCATCTCAAGAGTAAATTATAAAACTGAAAAATGCCTGAACTATTTTGTAGAAGATGGCTTACACGATAATTCGTTTGATGAAAAAGGTGCTTTATTTTTTGATAACGAATTATTTTTCGCCGGCATAAACGGGATTACGATCGTTGATCTGGAAAATTATTACAGCAGTCCTGTGGCGTTTCCTGTTTATATAAAAAAACTAGAGTATATAAGAGGTGACAAAAGAAATACGTTGAATGATCTTCAATGGAATAAAATAAAATTACCTCCGGGAACATCGGCGGCTACTATATGGCTGAGTGCAATATCTTATACAAGCAATAGGCCCAGGTTCAGCTATAAGATAAAAGGTTTTCAGGATGAATATTTACCTGCGGGAAGTAAAAATAAAATTGAATTAAATGCTCTAACCTACGGTGATTACGAGATAAAGATCCGTTATCTAAACGAAAAAGGGGAATTTGTGGAGGGAGCGGTTGGGATCGACCTGAAAATACTTCCATTTTGGTACCAAACATGGTGGTTTCGAATGCTAGTAGCAATAGTTGCCTTATCAACGATAATATTTATTGTTCGTATCATTTACATCTCAAGGTTGAGAAAGCAAAGAGCTGTTTTAGAAAAGCAATTAGCAATACAATTCGAACGACAACGAATATCTGCTGAAATGCATGATGATATTGGCGCAGGGCTATCGGGTATAAGACTCCTAACAGAAATGACCAAAGGCAAGGTAAAAGACACACCGGTAAGCAATGAAGTTGAAAAAATATATGAGTCGGTTGGTGACATTTCTGCTAAGATGAAAGAAGTGATCTGGAGT
>VBAS01000150.1:10489-15104 GCA_005882975.1 Bacteroidota bacterium
CAAGATCATGGCTTGAGCATTATCCCTGCCAGCTTACCATTACCATTCCGGAAGAAATACCTGATATGGAAATTGACGGGCAGTCAAGAAGGAATATTTTTCTTACAGTGAAAGAAGCGGTTCACAATATTATTAAACATTCGGGTGCCAATAAGGTGACCATTAATATTTCCTGTAATGGACAATTGATCATTACCGTTTCTGATAATGGCAAAGGAATGCATATTGATGAAAATGAGAATATGGGAAATGGACTTAAAAACATGAAACAGCGAATCCGTCAATTGAACGGAAAATTTTTTATTCAAAATCACGAAGGGTTCACTTTAAAGTTTGAGATCCCTTATAAACAAATTTTATGATCAAGGTAGCCATCATAGAAGATAACGATCAGTTTCGCACAGCACTGGAAACTATCGTGAACGAGGAACAAGATACAACGTTAGCGGGTTCGTATACCAGTGCTGAAAAAGCATTAATTGGATTAATGCAACTAACGCCTGACATTGCGATCGTAGATATTAGTTTGCCGGGATTGCGGGGTACTGAACTGATCGTTCGTCTAAAAGATAAGTTGCCTCAAACTTTATTTATGGTGTGTACAATTCATGATGATAATGATACGATCTTTGAGGCTTTAAAAAGCGGTGCTGCAGGGTATATCGTAAAGGACCCGGTTACTAAAGAAGAAATTGTAAAAGCCATTCATGATCTGTTCAACGGTGGTTCACCCATGAGCCCGTTTATAGCCAGGAAAGTAATTGGCGCTTTTCAAAAGCCGGCGATCAAAGATGTAAGTTCTTTATTGAGCCAACGTGAAAAGGAAGTGCTTGAACAGGTAGCACAAGGTTTACTTTATAAAGAAATTGCAATACAGCTTGCTATCAGTCCCGAAACAGTAAAAAAACATCTTAAGAATATCTATCAAAAATTACATGTGCAAAATAAAGTAGAGGCTTTGAATAAATTCAGGCTTCTGTAAAACTCAAATGAGATTGTTTTGACATGATCTTCTTTTTATACCAAAACTGATTACATTTATCTTTAAGCTGAAGTAAAATTGAAACAAGCAGGTTACTATTACCCTGTAACCAACGAACCACCAATGAAGAAACGGTTTCTGTTATATCTTATTCCCGCATTTTTTCTTGCAGGGTGTAAAGAGAGTTTTGATGATTCCATGAATCAAAGCAAGCCTTTATATTCCAAACCAATTACTGTTGCATTAGATCTTAAGGAAGGTTATAAGATCAATCAGCTAACCGGTGACTCAATAAAACCAGTGATCAATTCCGTGGGTGATACTGTTAAGACAGGTGCCGCAGCTCCGTTTATTGCTAAAAAGATTGATAAAAAATTTTTTTTTAAATCAAAGATCATTAAATCGGTTCAGGTAATTAAGACAATCATTCCGGACAATGTTCACTCGATACAGGGCAAACTTTCAACTATTACTGTTGATACTTCCCGTCTAAAAAAAGTAAAGCTTGGAGAGGGAGACCAATCTCTTGTTTTACGAAATAAATATGGGATAGTACAAACAGGAGTTCCCATTCCTGTTATCGGGAAAAAAATGCCTTTCAGTGAGCCGCATCCTGTGAAAGCATCGCCCATGCGGTTTAAAGATAATGCAACTACGAATATTCAATACCTGGATGTGGATCAGGGTTTGAATTATTCTTATGTATTGGACGTATGTGAAGATAAAAAAGGCAATCTCTGGTTTGGTATGGATGGAGCCGGTATAAACAAATATGATGGTATTAATATTACAAATTATACTGTAAAGGAAGGATTGAGCAACAATGACGTTCATAGTCTGTTCGAAGACAGGAATAACAATCTCTGGTTGGGCACTCAAGGTGGAGTAACATGCTTTGATGGAAAAAATTTTATACAATACACAGAGAAAGAAGGGTTGTTAAACAATGGAATTATATCTATATCTGAAGACCGAAAAGGCAATCTCTGGTTTTGCACGTTGGGAGGTCTTACAAAATATAATGGAAAAGATTTCACCCATTACACAAGAAAAGAAGGATTACCCTGCGATACCGTATATCAATGTATTGAGGACAAGAATGGTAATATATGGTTAGGTACTTATCACGGCGCTGCGAAATTTGACGGAAATTTTTTTACACATTATACACAGAAGGATGGCCTGGCAGGCGAATCAATTTTCAGCTTAGTTGAGGATAAGGATGGTAATCTCTGGTTCGGCACCGGAAATGGCATCAACAAATTTGATGGTAAAAGTTTTACTCATTTTACAAAAGATAATGGGCTTTCAAGTAATCTCACCGTTTCATTGAGCTGCGATAGAAGCGGTAATATCTGGATTGGTACTACAGGCGGTGGTCTTAATAAATTTGACAGGAAATATTTTACACAGTACGACCTGGAACAAGGTCTGTCGAACAATAAACTACGAAAGATCACAGAGGATAAAAATGGTAACATCTGGTTCGGTACTGATGGTGGTGGGGTCAACAGGTTGAACAAAATGAGTTTTGATTACCCGATTCCTGGAAATGTTATGGATAATAACAGGATAAGACCGATACTGAAAGACAAAAACGGGAATCTTTGGCTGGGTACTGATGATGGCCATGTAGGGAAGTTAGCAGCTGAACAAAATCTGGATGGCGGACGACTATTTACCTATTATAAAGTACAGGATAAATTATATGCTAAAGGACAACGATCATTATTGCAGGATAAAATGGGTAACATCTGGATAGGTACCACGGGATCAGGTATCATTAAGTATGATGGAAAAAGTTTTACAAATTATTCTTTAGGTACGATTCCAGAAGGGCAGTCAATTTTTGATATACTTGAAGATAAAAAAGGAAATCTCTGGTTTGGTATAAGAGATGGAAGCATTGTCCGGTATGATGGAAAAGAATTTGCTTTTTATGAAACAGATCAAAAGTTGCCAGGTAGTATTATCTATTCCATGCTGGAAGATAAAAAAGGAAATATTTGGTTTTGTACAGAAGGCGCAGGTATTTATAAATATGATGGAACTAATCTTATTATTTATTCGGAAAAAGAAGGTTTGTTCAGCAACAGAGTTACTTCTATTGCCGAAGATGACAAAGGGAATTTGTGGTTGGGAACTTTGGGTGCTGGCTTGTGCAAGTTTGATGGGAGAGAGTTTACTTATTTCACAGAGCAGCAGGGGCTGGCTTATAAAAATGTATGGTCAGTGTATTGCGATTCTGCTAAACACATATGGGTTGGTACGGACAAGGGGCTTTCGCTTTGTGAGTTGCGAAAAAATGGACAAATGAATAGCAGCAACAATTATATTTTTTACAACTTCGACGCACAAGATGGATTAAAAGCAATTGATTTTAATCTTCACAGTGTTTGTATTGACAACAATAATCATATTATGTGGGGTACGGGTAAAAATGTTCCTTTCTTTGATCTGAATAAAAAGTTTGATCTGGATACTGTACGAACACCTGGTCTTAATTACATCGACATTAATGAACGGTTTTGCGATTTCAGAAATCTTCCCGATAGCGACGGTAGAAAAATATCCTTCAGTAGCATCCCCTCTTTTCGGAACTTTCCGAATGATCTTATACTTCCATATGATCAAAATCATCTTACATTTTATTTTTCAGCGATTGACTGGTCAGCACCGGATAAAATACAATACAGCTATCGCTTGATTGGTTCAGATATAAACTGGAGCAGCCCATCTCATATCAGTTATGCCGATTACAGAAATCTGCAGCATGGAAATTATGAGTTACAAGTAAAAGCAATTGGTCGGTCACAGATCTGGACAAAATTCTCAAGTTATCATTTCACCATATTACCGGCATGGTGGCAAACCTTGTGGTTTAAAACAGCTATTGTCATTTTTGCCCTATTGGTTTCGATATATATATCATGGTTAATATATCTATACCGGTTGCGCAAACAAAGAATGTTGTTAGAAAAACAAATTGCAATACAAAATGAAAGACAACGTATTTCTTCTGAAATGCATGATGATATTGGCGCAGGTCTTTCCAGTGTCCGGTTATTAACGGAAATGACAAAAAATAAATTAAAAAATACAACTGCAACAAATGATATTGATAACATTTATGAATCGGTAGGAGATATATCTACTAAAATGCAGGAAGTGATCTGGAGTTTAAATGCAGAGAACGATCATTTAAACAACCTTATTTATTTTATTCAAAAACAAGTAAGGAGCATGCTTGAGCACTATCCGGGAAAATTAAGTTTTGAATTACCGGCAGTTATTCCCGACATTGAGCTAAGTGGGGAAATAAGACGTAATATATATTTGGTTGTAAAAGAAGCTGTCCATAATATTATAAAACATTCAGGTGCAGATAAGGTTAAGTTGGCGATAACTTTAGAAGAGAAACTTGTTATTACTGTTTCAGACAATGGCAAAGGAATGAATGCTGAAAGCCATAATACAGGAAATGGATGGAAGAATATGCAACAGCGAATAAAGAAATTGGATGGAGTTTTTTTAACTAAAAACGAAGAGGGACTTACATTAATATTTGAGATCCCCATAAAACCGGCTTTATGATAACAATATCAATCGTAGAAGACCATGATCAGTTTCGCA
>VBAS01000151.1 GCA_005882975.1 Bacteroidota bacterium
GTTCGGATCTCCACAAGGAGGCGGTGGTGGTGTAGCTGTTGTAAAGTTTGCCTGAACATAATTGCCTGCTCCATTAATGCAATTTGCTCTTACCCTCCAGTCGTATGATGTACCCGCTGTTAAAAGAGTAAGATTTACTGACAAAGAGGTTGTTGCTGTAGCTGCATTGGTCCATGCAGGTGCACCACTTATCCTATAATCCACATCATAATTACTTGCACTACTCACAGTATTCCAACTTACAGTTGTAGAAGTTTGTGTTGGAGTCGTATTCGATAATCCGGTTGGATCTCCACAAGGAGGCGGTGGCGTAGCTGTTGTAAAGTTTGCCTGGACATAACTACTGCTACTACCAGTACAATTTGTTCTTACCTGCCAATTATATAAAGTGCCTCCTACTAAACCAGTAAGATTAACGGACAAAGAAGTTGTTCCTGTAACCGCATTCGTCCATGTAGATGCAGCATTTGTTTTATAGTCAACATCATAACTATTTGCTCCGCTAACAGCAGTCCAGCTTACTGTTGCAGAAGTTTCTGTTGGAGTTGTATTCGTTAACCCGGTCGGCGTTCCGCAAGCAGCTGCGCCAGCAATCGTAAAGTTTGTATTAGAAATATCAAAGAAAATATTTCCAACTGCTTCCACCTTTACCCGGCAAGTTGAACTTGGAGATGCCGGTACGGTAATAACTTGTGAACCATCATTAGCAGTACCAGCAATTAATACGGTTGGAAAAGTATTACCACCATCTGTAGATAATAAAATATTTACGGTGGCACAATTCACAGAACCGGCATTGGTACCATTCACACTCCAGGTAACAGTTGCAAGACTGCCAGCATTCCATGTTACTGCTGTGTTTGGCGCTGTTACTGCAAAAGGTCCTGAAGTATTAGTCACTGTAACCACTACATCGGCAAAGGCTGTTTGACCAATTTTACTACCAGCAACATATGGATTATTATCCCTTACCGTTAACCTGAAGTTCAACGTTCTTGAAACGGAACTTAATGCTTCAGTATTTGCACCTGCATCACCACCAGGTAAAGGCCCAGATACATTTAAGCCAGCAAGGATGGTTTCTAATTTTGGAAAAATTCTTGTTCCAGATGAAGTAGGACTAAATGATAACCAGTTTGGACCAGTTGATTTAGTTGGCGATGCAACACTACTTGTTCCCGATGTTGTTGAATTATCATTTTGCTCCCAGCAATAAGTCAATGCATCGTTCTCGGGATCAGTTGCAGAACCAGTAAGTGCAAATGGCGTACTGATTGGGATAACATAATTGCTTGTAGCGCCAATGACTGGTGCATGATTAGCCGTCATGTTTGTTGTAACAGGACAGGTCTTAGTTGCTAAATTAGCTTGTATCTGTGCGATCGATGTCTCATGAAAAATATCAATTGAATGGGGCGCTACATCCTGCGATGTGATACCCGCATAGCCCATGATGGTTATACCTGAACCAATTTCTTTATTTTGCCCTGTACCCTCAAGAGACATTGAAAAGGTATGATTTGCTCCCAATTGATGCCCCATTTCATGCACTACATAATCTATATCGAAATTATCTCCGTGCGGAATTCCATCAGCGGGTGAAGTTATGCCTGAACCTTTTGCAAGAGAATTACTACTGACCGGATCTACACAAACACAACCAATGCAGCCGGCATTTCCACCACCACCAGAAGCACCAAACATGTGACCAATATCATAATTAGCACTGCCTATAACTGAGGCTAAAGTTGTTTGCAATTGTTTATTCCAACTTGATAAAGTTGTATAAGGATCAGTCGCCGGATTATAGTAAATAACAGCTGTAGTGTTTGTAATAAGATTGAGGTGTACTGCAAGATCCTTTTCGAAAACACCATTACAACGTGCAAGTGTTTCATTAAATGCAGCTAAAACCAAGCCCACTTGGGAAGAACTTGTAGCACCAAAAAAGTTAGAATATTCTCCGTTACAAGATTGAACCAGGCGCAACGTTTTTATTTTTCCTGTTGAGCTACCTTCCACTCTACCAGAAATAGCAGAATTTATATCGGAAGACAGTTGTTGTTCTTGTGTAGAACAAACCCAGCCGAATTTGCCTTTATCTCTATGTGATCTGTAAACAGAATAAACTCTGTGATCATTTGAATACGGTTCAATAAATTCATTTTCTTTATCAGTTCTGAATACCATTGTTTGAATTCCCTGTGGAGATATGCTCAATTTCACCGTTGCATACTGATCGGTTAGTCCTTTACCTGAATAAGCTCTTATCTCAGGAAATTTAGCTTGCAGATCGGGTTCAAAATTTGAAGCTTCATAAACTTCAAACTGTTCAAGATCTCCATTTGCATTAGGTAAAGTAATTACCGTTAAATGTTTTGAAGATCTGTCAACAACAGATAAAAGCTCTTGTCTTAATGGTTCAAGATTTAAATTAAATAATTTGAACTCTTTAGGGTAAGTAAGTCTTGCAACAGCTTTATCGGTTGGAATATTATTACGATCTCCATTATTTGCTGACCAAAATCTGTCGGCTTGTGAAAAGGCTAATGTAGAAAATGACAATAGCACCAGTGTTACTGGCAATAGTTTTCTCATAAAAAGTTAATAAGGTTAAGAATGTGAGGTTGACTAATGAAATCCGTAATCTAAAAATATGCAATTAATCAATGTCAATATTTTTTTCATTCAATATGTATTGAAATTTTTCTCCAATCATACCTATTGATGTTTGCCCATAGGAAAAACCCTATATCATAGAATAGTAGAACACAAGTGAAGACAAAAAATAAACAAGCTGTTCTTATGAATAAGACCGACAAAGGCGGTGTTAAAGGATCTCCGGTTTTCTGTTGAAACTGACAAGGTTAGCCTCTCATCAGCTTTCATTACTTAACTTCTTTTGTAAGATCTCTAATTCACGTTTTTTCCTTTTATAAATGTTATGCTCCCATCCTCCTGCATAATAGGTCAAAGCAAAAAATAAAAGTACAATTACGACTATCCAAATTGGTTTTCCTCCTTCCCAAAGTCCAAGAAGAGTAAACGCTGCGATCGGCAGAATATTCCATCGCATTATTTGAGAAATATGAACCTGGTACGATGCCATTGAAATGGCATGACTAAGATCACCAATTATAGACCGGTCAAACTGTTGATTGCCTTTTATTCTTTGAATTCGACGCACCAAAGTATACAAAGCAGTGGCAAGCATCCAGGCAGGCAAAATATACAATGATATGTTGCCGCCCGGCTTGAATAGATTAATTCCGAGTATAAGGATACCGGAACCCATATTTACGAAGATCAATAACAGCTCACTGATATTAGTAATATGATGAGCTTGTTTCTTTTTTGATAAGATCAAATTATACATAGCTTTTTCATTTATTGCATAAAGAGGTTGATCGGTTTGTGCATCCCAAACTTTTTTTAATTCTTCAAATTCCATGATGATCATATTTTTTTGATTTAGAGATAAGTTGTTTTTTGATCCTGTTTATTTTCACTCCTACATTTGATTCAGAGATGCCAAGTATGGAAGCCATTTCTTTGTAACTAAATCCATCGAGCATCAATAATGTAATGGAGCGATCAATTTCATCCAGTTTGCATATTTCTTCATAGAGCCATGTCAACCGTCCATCAGTTCCAATTTTCGTTTCTTCTAAAATATGTTTTGCTCCATCAATAGTTTCAGACTGATAATGCTTTCGCTCTTTTTTAGTCCACTTAATTGAAGTATTGAGCGATATGCGATATAACCATGTAGTGACAGAAGACTCTTTTCTAAACGTCGGAATGGAATGCCAGGTTTGAATAATGATCTCCTGGAAAAGATCATCCTGATCCATAACGGTAAATGCATAAGCACGAACTATTTTAAAGATGAAGGCTTTATGCTGGCTAAGCCATTCTTCAAAAATTTGTTTCTGTTCTTTTTCTGTCACGTTTTCGATGGTTTATACTATTAGTACTAATAAGGTAATGAATTCTTACAGGAAAGAATAAATAATCAAATGTTTCCAAAAAGTTGAGATTGAAATTTCATTATATAGCGATTCAAAAAAATCGTAGCTTAGATTTCATGCTGATTGAGTAGTTTCCTTGCCCTTTCCTTTGAGTCTTTTAAGTTGAAATTTTTTTATCCATTTATTACAATAAACTACTTAGCCATGAAATTTCAAGCCATTTTTTACAAGATCATCAAAGCCGCAACTCTTAGCATTGCTTTGGTTGCTTTTAATTGCCTTGCAACAAATGCACAGACAACCCCACTTAAGTCTTCTGTTTACAAAAACTATATCAGGCCAGGTTCTACAGTTAAAATTCAAACACTGGAGGGAGAGAGAATACGAAAAACAGATACTTCAGTTGTAAATAATATTCAGTTACCGGTAAATAAAAAAAATATT
>VBAS01000233.1:0-3835 GCA_005882975.1 Bacteroidota bacterium
TAGCGGCATGGTTCCATGATACAGGATATAGTGGAGGACAAGCGGCGGGTCATGAGAATCTAAGTATTGAATTAGCTACGAAATTTTTAAATGAACATAAAGTACACCCAAATATCATTGCCAAAGTTGTTGGATGTATAAATGCTACACGATTGCCGCAAAATCCAAATTTACTTATTGAACAGATCATTTGTGATGCAGACCTGTTTCACCTCGGCACTGGTGATTTCAAAGAAAAAAATAAACTCCTTCGTGATGAGCTGAATGATTTTGGCCACCTTGAACTATCAAAAAAAGACTGGCGTAAAAAAAACATAGAATTTCTTTCAAAGCATAATTATTTCACTTCCTATGCAAAAGAAAATCTTGATCCTTTAAAGCAAGTGTACCTCGAAGAATTAAATAAAAAAGTAGGTATAGAGGAAAAACCAATTAAAAAAAATAATAAAGACGGCAAATCAACCGCCACGCCCCAAAAAGAAAAAACAAAAGACAAAGGGCTTACCGAAGAAGAACAAAAAAAGGTAGATGAGGTAAAAAAGAAAAAAGAAAAAGAATCACAATCTGAAAGAGCCGTATCTACTGTTTTCCGGATCGTAGCGCAAAGCCAAAATAATCTGAGCGGGATGGCCGATTCCAAATCCAACATCCTGATCTCCGTAAATGCTATTATATTATCAATAATGATCAGTAGCGTTTTTGAGAAACTAAAAACCGACACTTACCTACAGATCCCTTTTACGATCCTTGTAACGATTTGCGTGGTGTCAATGGTTTTCAGTATACTTGCCACCCGGCCAACTATTACTTCCGGAAAATTTACCAAAGAAGATATAGCTGATAAAAAAACCAATCTTTTATTTTTCGGAAACTTTCATAAAATGGGCTACGCGGATTATGATTGGGGAATGACGGAATTGCTGGCAGACAAAAATTATTTGTATAGCAGTATGATCAAGGATACCTATTTCCTTGGCGTAGTGCTGGCAAAAAAATATAGATATCTTAGAATAGCTTACAACATTTTTATGTTTGGGTTGATCGCAGCAATGATTGCATTTACTGTTGCATTTTTGTGGCCGGGAGCAACTGAAGTTTACCAGTAAAATTTTAAAACCTGCATTTAATAAAAAAACCATCCGCATTGTGATGGTTTTTTTCATTCGTCAGAAATATTATCTACACGTATTTTTTCAACTCTTCCACCAATTCGGTTTTAGTAATTGGTATGCCCATGATCTTATTGTAACCTTTTGCATCTACAAAATAAACATCACGGATGATCTTTATAAGCTGGCCATTGTTGATCTCAGGTACCACTACAGTTTCATAATTTCTCAGGATCTCACCCAGATTTTTTGGGAACGGACGCATATAACGAAGATGTGCATGAGCGACAGATTTTCCTTCCGCTAATAATTCAGATACTGCGCTTTTTATTGCGCCGAAAGTTGAACCCCATCCCAACACAAGCACTTTTCCTTTCTCAGGACCGTTATCGATAGTTTGTAAAGGAATATGATCTGCGATCTTATCAACTTTTGCTTGTCTTGTTTTCACCATGTGCTGGTGATTATCCGGATCGTAACTAACATTACCAGTGCCATCTTCTTTTTCTAATCCGCCGATCCTGTGTTCAAGACCCGGTGTGCCAGGTATTGCCCATGGCCGAACCAATTTTTCATCTCTTTTATAAGGCATCAATTGATCTTCGCCTTCATCCAAAGAAGTTTTAAACTTCACTTCTATTGCAGGCAGATCTGCACTTTTTGGAAAACGCCATGGTTCAGCGCCATTAGCAATATAACCATCACTTAAAAATATTACCGGCGTCATGTGTTGAATAGAAATTCTCGCCGCTTCATAGATCGCACTGAAACAATCGCCGGGTGTACTAGCGGAAACGATTGGCATAGGACATTCGCCATTTCTTCCATAGTATGCCTGCAGCAAATCTGATTGTTCTGTCTTCGTTGGCAAACCCGTAGAAGGACCTCCACGCTGAATATTTATAACGATCAATGGAATCTCAAGCATAACAGCCAGACCCATTGCCTCTGCCTTTAAGGCAATACCGGGTCCGCTTGATGTGGTTATACCAAGACTTCCTCCGTATGCTGCACCAATAGCAGAAGTTATCGCAGCGATCTCATCTTCTGCCTGGAAAGTTTTTATTCCAAAATTCTTATACTTAGCAAGATCATGAAGAATATCGGAAGCCGGAGTAATAGGATATGAACCAAGGAATAATTGCAAACCACTTTTTTGCGAAGCAGCGATCAATCCTAAGGTTACTGCCTGGTTACCCATGATAGAACGATACTCGCCGACTTCCATTTTTGCCTTTTCCACTTTATAAGTAGTGGTAAAAGTTTCGGTAGTGTCGCCATAATTATAACCAGCCTGCAATGCTTTAATATTACTATTAAGTATGTCGTCTTTTTTGCCAAATTTATCTTTCAAAAAACCAATGGTACCATCCATGCTCCTGTTATACATCCAGAAAAGGAACCCAAGAACAAACATATTTTTTGCCCGGTCTTTCTCCTTCATTCCCATCGAAATATCTTTTAATGCCTCACGGGTCATCTTGGTCACATCCATTTTTATCACTTCATAATTACCTAGGCTCTCATTCTCTAACGGATTCACCCCATCCTTATAATTTGCCAGGCGAAGATTCTTGGCATCAAAACCATCAGTGTTGACAATGATCTTCCCTCCTTTCTTTATTTGCTTGAGATTCGATTTCAATGCAGCGGCATTCATTGCTACCAACACATCGCAAAGATCGCCGGGAGTAAAAACCGGGTTGCTGGAAAACCGAAGCTGGAAACCACTAACGCCGGGCAATGTACCCTGTGGTGCACGGATCTCCGCAGGAAAATCCGGGAAAGTGGCAAGGTCGATGCCAAGCATCGCGGTATTATTGGTAAACTGAGAACCGGTAAGCTGCATACCATCACCGCTATCACCGGCAAATTTTATTACTACATCGGAAAGAGTTTCCTGTTTACGGGTCATTGAGGTAAAAATTTGGTCTGCGAAGTTAAGGTAAGTTGAAATAGTTCAGCCTGATTTAGCAAGAATTAACCCTTTCTATATATACAGTTCTTCAATACATTATAAATTGATAAACGGCTGTTTGTAGACAACGGGATTTCTTTATCTTTCCGTTCCTCTAAAAAATTCTTTTATGAACCCAAGACTATTTATTGCTGCAATTCTGTTTTTCTTTTTCAGCGGAACGGCAGTTGCCCAGACAAAGCTTGTTGAAAAAGTAACCAAAAAAGGAGACGAGATCGTTATTCCTTACGAAAAATATGTTCTCTCAAACGGCCTGACACTTATCATTCATGAAGATCATAGCGATCCTGTAGCGCATATTGATGTTACCTACCATGTGGGATCAGCAAGAGAAGAGATAGGCAAATCAGGTTTTGCGCATTTCTTTGAACACATGATGTTCCAGGGAAGTGATCATGTGGGAGATGAACAACATTTTAAAATTGTAACAGAAAGCGGCGGTACGCTGAACGGAAGCACTAATCGTGATCGTACGAATTATTTTGAAACAGTGCCCAGCAACCAGGTTGAAAAAATGATCTGGCTTGAAGCAGACAGGATGGGTTTTTTGCTTGATGCCGTAACACAACCAAAATTTGAAGTACAAAGAGCGACCGTAAAAAATGAAAGAGGTCAGAATTATGATAACCGTCCTTATGGCCTGGCACAAGAAGCTATTGCAAAGAATATGTATCCTTATGGTCATCCATACAGTTGGTTGACGATCGGTTATATTGAAGATCTCAATAGCGTTAATGTAAATGATCTT
>VBAS01000233.1:3844-19624 GCA_005882975.1 Bacteroidota bacterium
CCTTCGTTGGTATGGCCCAAATAATGCAACGCTGACAATAGGTGGCGATGTTGACCCAAAAGCGGTTGTGAAATTGGTTGAAAAATATTTTGGTGCAATTCCCCGCGGACCAAAAGTGGAAGACATGGCTCCTATGGTTCCGGGAGTAAGCACTCACCGCTTTGTTTCTTATACGGATAATTATGCACGGGTACCACGTCTTTATAAATCATACCCAACCGTTCCGCTTTATGATAAAGACATGGGAGCTTTAGCTTGTCTTGCGCAAATATTAGGACAAGGAAACAACTCTATTTTATACCAGGAGCTGGTAAAAAAACAAATTGCTTTACAGGCAAACGCATTTAGCCAACTATCAGAGTTATCAGGTGAATTCACATTCCAGGTTGCGCCTTATCCCGGCAAACCTCTTTCTGCTATGTATTATGCTTTGACCAATGCATTAGAAACTTTTGAAAAAAGAGGTGTTCTTGATGAGGACATAGAAAAATTCAAAGGTGGTATAGAATCACAACTTATTAATGGATTGCAAAGTGTTGCAGGCAAAGTGTCACAGCTAGCGCAGTTTCAAACATTCACCGGCAATCCAAATATGATCGGCAAGCTGATAAAAATGTATCAATCAGTTACGAAAGAAGATGTAATGCGAGTTTATGATCAATATATAAGAATGAGACATCCTGTTGTATTAAGTGTATTACCAAAAGACCAGGATAAATTGACAACTGCTTCAGACAATTTTGTTATAAGCAAAGATGGTTATGTAGCACCTAATTATGGTTATGACGGTTTGAAATATGTAAAAGCAAAAGATAAGTTTGACCGCGGTAAAACACCTGCAAGTGGTACGAACCCTGTTGTAAAAGTTCCTGCATTTTGGAAAACAGATATTGGAAATGGGATAAGAGCTATTGGCACAGAAAATACAGAGTTACCAATCGTGACATTAAGTATAAAAATTCCCGGCGGGCATTTGTTGCAAACAAATCATTTGGATAAAGCCGGTATTGCCTCCTTCTTCGCTGATATGATGAATGAGGACACAAAGAATTACAGCGCCGAGCAAATGAGTCGTGAATTGCAAAAATTGGGCAGTTCTATCAACGTGTCAAGCAGTCTCGATGGGATCACTTTTTCTGTACAGGCATTAAAAAAGAATGTTGATGCTACATTGAAGTTATTGGAAGAAAGAATTTTTAATCCCAAATTCACTGAAGATGCATTTGCACGAATAAAAAAACAAACTGTGGAAGGATTTAAAATTGCAAAAACACAACCTGCAACAGTAGCCAGCGCCGTTTTTGCAAAAGTTAATTATGGTGATAAACATATTCTTGGTGTTGCAGAAGATGGTGATGAAGAAACTGTGAAGAATTTTACACTCGCAGATGTACAATCCTATTACGATAATTATATGACCAGCCAGGGTGTCAATGTCGTGGTGGTTGGTGACATCAAACAAGATGAGATCATTCCAAAACTTTCTTTCCTCAAAAATTTACCAAACAAAAAGATCGACTTGCCATCTATTCCTGATGCAAAGCCTGTTGACATGACTAGAGTATATATGGTAGATTTTCCAAAAGCAGCACAAACCGAATTCCGTGTTGGCTATAATACAGGATTAAAATGGGATGCAACTGGTGAATCTTACAGAACAAGACTGATGAACTTTGCACTCGGTGGAGGTTTCAATGGTCGTGTTAATATTAATCTTCGTGAAGACAAAGGCTGGACTTATGGTGCCCGTACTGCATTCAATGCAGATAAATACAGCGGCGATTTTGAATTTAGTTCAGGTATCAAAGCAGAAGCAACGGACAGCGCTTTAGGTGAAGTAATGAAAGAACTGAAAAATTATGCAGCAACCGGAATTACAGAAGAAGAAGTAACATTTATGAAGAATTCATTGGGACAAAGAGATGCATTAAGCTATGAAACCGGTTTCCAAAAAGCAGGATTTATTGGAAGAATGCTTGAATACAACCTGCCGGCAGATTATGTTGATCAGCAAAATAAAATTTTAGCCAACATGACAAAAGCAGAAATAGATGCATTAGCTAAAAAATGGATCAACACATCAAAAATGAATATTCTGCTTGTCGGTGATAAAGCAAAAACAGTTGAAGGCGTGAAAAAACTTGGTTACGAAGTTGTGGAGCTTGATACTGATGGAAAGATAAAAGGAGTAAAAGCATTTTAATTTAAAAACATATGTATTAAAAAAGCGTCCCGATAATTGTCGGGACGCTTTTTATTTTAATCTTTTATATGCCATCGCCATCCAGCAAATTCCCTAATCCCCCAAGTATGCTTCCTTCATCTTTTCGCTTATAAGTACCATAAGCTATAATACGACTTGCAAGACGACTGATCGGCAATGATTGTATCCATACTTTGCCCGGACCACGCAGCGTAGCAAAGAATATTCCTTCCCCGCCAAATAAAGTATTTTTTATACCACCGATAAACTGGATATCGTAATGACAGCTTGGAGTAAATGCAACGATACAACCTGTATCAATTTTTAAAAGCTCACCCGGTTGTAACTCTCTTTCCATTACATGCCCGCCTGCATGTACAAATGCCAAACCATCACCTTCCAGTTTTTGCATAATAAATCCTTCACCACCAAATAAACCGGTGCCAAGTTTTTTCTGAAATTCAATTCCAATAGCGACTCCTTTTGCTGCACAGAGGAAGGCATCTTTCTGGCAGATCATTTTTCCCCCAAGTTGCTGAAGATCCATTGGAATAATTTTTCCCGGATACGGCGAAGCGAACAATACTTTCTTCTTTCCCTGGCCGGTATTGGTAGAGGCAGTCATAAAAAGACTTTCCCCTGTCAGCACCCTTTTACCTGCACTCATCAGTTTTCCTAAAAATCCTTTCTCCTGTCCTCTTCCATCACCGAAAATTGTTTCCATTTGTACGCCTTCGTCCATCATCATAAAAGCGCCGGCTTCGGCAACGGCTGTTTCATTTGGATCAAGTTCTATTTCCACGCATTGCATTTCTTCGCCGCGGATCAGGTAGTCTATTTCATGGTTTGTTCTTGCAGCTGTACTCATTTTTATAAAAAATTTTATCAAAGTTAAGCGTAAGAAAATACTGTATTCCCAATAAAATTATAAATGGAATGCTATGTTTCTACATCAAATAAAAGAGACCGGGATTCATAGAATAATTCTAACTTAGCTATCTGCTTGCTATGAACGAAACAGAAGACCTTTTTCACCTTCGTCAACGAATCGCCAATGACGATCAGCTTGCCTATCGCCAGCTGTTCATACAATTTTACAATAAACTTTCCCGGTTTGTAATGGGCTTTACCAAAAGCAAAGAATTGACTGAAGAAATTGTTTCAGATGTATTTATTAATGTATGGCGCCGCAGAAAGAACATACAGGAAATAATGAACCTGAAATTGTATTTGTATGTTTCTGCAAAAAATATCACATTCAATTATTTAAAAAAACTTCACCGTGAAAACCTTACTGATCTTGATTCAGTCGAAATAGAACCTGAAGATCCTTTTGCCGATCCCGGCGCGGCAATGATAACCCGTGAAATGAATCTGAAATTAAAAGCAGCGATCAATGAGCTGCCTCCACGGTGCAAACTGATCTTTACTCTAATAAAAGAAGATGGCCTCACCTACAAACAAACCGCCACACTGCTAAGCATTTCTGAAAGTACTGTCGAAAATCAACTTTCTATTGCCCTTAAAAAGCTCGGCAGCTCCATTCGCTACACTTTCAGGCACAATTAAAAAATATTTCAGGTCCTTTTAGGGGAAGAACCGGAAAACATTGTCCTTAGATTGTAATGCCCAACCAAAACAGTTCATCGCAATATAAATTCTGGAGCCTGCTCTCAAAAAAGCTTTCTAATGAAGCCAGTTCAGAAGAACTCCAGGAACTTCAAAGCATTCTACTTAGTAACCCGGACTTTCATCTCAAGGCAGAAATGCTTACAGAAATGTGGGAACAAGGGTCTTTAAATGATATAGCCGGAAGCGAAGCTGTTTACATGCGACATATCATGAAACACAAGAATGAATTTTTTGTGGAAGAAAATCCCATAGAAATTGAAGGTAAGGACACTGTTTTTGAAAAAGAGCCTGGTTTTTTCCAATCTTTTTTTTCAAAAAAGAGATTAACTATTTTTTTATCTCTTGCTTTCCTCATCGTTACAATAGGTACTATCTATTTATTTACTCAAAAAAAAGCAGCTGATCTGCCGGTTCAGCAAGCATTAAGTTCAATTGTTACAAAAAACGGTAGTCGTACGAAGATCGTATTGCCCGATGGCTCACAGGTTTGGCTGAATGCTGGCTCAAATCTTGATTATAATAACGCTGTATTCAACAAAGATCTTCGGGAGGTTACATTGAATGGCGAAGCGTATTTTGATGTGACAAAAAATGCAGAGAAACCTTTTATCATTCATACAAAAAAAATGGATGTAAAAGTTATTGGTACTGCGTTCAACGTTCGGTCCTATAGCTACGAAAAGACGGCTGAAGCTTCACTGATAAGAGGATCGATAGAAGTAACACTTAAAGACCGGAAAGATCAAAAGATCACTTTAAAGCCCAATGAAAAAATAAGTATTGCAACGGATGAAGTTGAGCAACCAATCTCCAGACGCGGTAAAACAACTACCATTAAGAACGATGTAAAACCAATTCCGCAGATCATTGTTAAAGAATTAAAACAGAACCCTACCAATAATATTATTGCCGAAATAGCATGGACACAGAACAAACTCTATTTCGAGGATGAAAGTCTTGAGAATATAGCCCCAATGCTGGAAAGATGGTTTGGGAAAAAAGTGGAGATCAAGAATGTGTCTTTAAGAAATCTGCGCTATTATGGAAACTTTGAAAAAGAAACAATGGAAGAAGTATTATCATATTTGAAATTATCAAAACGATTTAATTTCAAAATAGAACCTGATTCTGTGTTGATCTATTAAACAAAACGGGAAATGTTGACGCATTTCCCGCTAAAAAATAGAGTCAAGAAAAACTGTTTATTGTTCGATCGTTATTGCTTAACCCTAAAACCGAATTTATGCCAAAACGGGAAGTTCTGAACTGCTATTTGAAAAATTCCTTAGCAAAGGAAAAAATTCTGCGGATTATGAGGATAACCACTTTATTTCTCCTTGTTGTGAGCATTCACTTATCAGTGTTTGCAAATGGACAGGACAAGATTACTGTTGTTTTAAGGAACACGGAATGGTCAAAAGCATTGGTTGCTGTAGAAAAAGCTTCGAGTTATCGCTTTGTTTACAGTACTGATATTGCTCCGGTAAATAAAAAAATTGACCTGGTTGTCCGAGATGCTGACCTGCCTGAAGTGATGGACAAATTACTGCTGAGTACAACTTTATCTTATAAGGTAATGCCTGATAAAGTAGTTGTTCTTTTTTCAAAAGTTGAACTTGCTCCTGAGATCAGGGTCAGTGGACGCATCACTGATGAAAATGGGAATCCTTTGTCCGGCGCAAGTGTTAGAGTAAAAGGAAGCAGCCAGGGCGTTTCAGCAAATGCAAATGGTGAGTTTGTCATAACAGTACCTGATGATGCCGTTCTTATTTTTTCTTATGTAGGATATGATGAAAGACAAATTTCCGTGAGTGGACAAGCTACAATTAATGTGGCACTGCAGCCATCAGTCAAAGTACAAGACCAGGTAGTGGTGGTTGGTTACGGTACACAAAGAAAGATCGATGTAACAGGTTCTGTTACCCAGATAAAAGGAGAAGAGATCTCAAAACAATCTGTTGTAAATCCGATCAGTGGTTTGCAGGGAAAGGTAGCAGGTGTTCAAATTACTAATAGTGGAGCACCAGGAGCATCACCTCAAATAAGAATTCGTGGAGTAGGAACTGTTTATGGAAACGCCAATCCGTTATATGTTGTGAATGGTGTTTGGTATGATGATATCAGTTTTTTGAATCCTGCTGATATTGAAAACATGACCATTTTAAAAGATGCTTCCTCTGAAGCTATTTATGGAATAAGGGCTGCTAATGGTGTGGTCTTAATTACCACAAAAAAAGGCAAGAATTCAAAAGCAGTTGTAAACTATAATGGCTATGTGGGAAATCAAGTAGTAACCAACCAGATCACAATGGCAAACGGCCCTCAATATGCCCAAATGGTTAACGAACTCGATGTTATAGGTGGTACTACACCACGATATGCAAAGCCAGATAGCTATGGAACTACAGATTGGTATCACCAGATCTTAAGAGATGCGATTACAACAAATCATCAGGTTTCAGTTAGCGGAGGATCAGATAGGTCTACTTATAATTTTTCTTTGGGTTATTTACTCCAGGATGGTATTGTTGAAAATAATCGATTTGAAAGATTCACAGCAAAATTGCAAAACGACTTCCAGGTGGTTAGCCCCTTGAAGGTCGGTTATGTTATAACAGGTTCTGCGAACAATTCAAAAGATATTCCCGGAAGTATATTTCACCAGTTATATTCTGCAGTGCCAATAGTTCCGGTTTATTATCAAGATGGAACTTACGGCGATCCTAATGATTTTAATGTTACAAGTTCTGCAAACTTCAATCCCCAGGTAACTCTTGATTTTTTCAATCAAAAATCAAAGAATTATCGTTTAACAGGGACAGTCTATGCTGATCTCAAGTTTGCCAAACATTTTACTTTTCATTCTAGTGTAGGAGGAGATTTTGGACAAAACGAAGTAAGGAATTATAATCCTGTATATGTTGCGACACTTATACAACGTAATTCCACAAGCAAATTATCTCTTACTGATGGCAGGACCCGGAACTGGATCGTAGAAAACACATTAACTTATGATAATCGTTTCGGTGATCATACTGTAAAGGTTCTTTTAGGACAGGGTGCACAATCATACAGTTACAGGCAAAGTACAGCAACGGCTGAAAATGTACCTAACAACAGCGAAGGTGATTATTATTTATCATTAGGTACAAACAGGAATATTACAGACTTTGGCTCACTGAGTAAAGTAGCATCCTATTTCGGAAGAGTAAACTATTCTTTCCAAAATAAATATTTAGTTACAGGTACAATGAGAGCGGATGGGTCTTCCAAGTTTTCAGAAGACAATCGCTGGGGATATTTTCCTTCAATAGGTTTGGGTTGGGTGATAACGAGTGAAAAATTTATGGGGGATCAAAAAATATTTGATAACCTTAAGTTGCGTGGTAGCTGGGGTAAAATTGGTAATATGTCAGTGCCCGCAAATCTTTCTGTTTTGAAGGTTACAGAAACTCCTCAATTTATTTACGTGGGTGGAAATGGATCAACAGCTCCCGGTGCTAACGTTAATACAATTGTACCACCTGCAACTTATTGGGAAAAAGGTGTTGGTACTGATATAGGAATAGAAGCAACCTTGCTTCAAAATAGATTGTATACTGAAATTGTATTTTATAATAAGAAAACAGAGAACGCCATTTTTGATATTCCTATTTTAGGTTCTCTCGGAACATCAGGTAGTACTGTAACTGGTAACCAGGCAACTTTCCAAAACCAGGGCGTTGAATTTTTGGTGAATTGGAAGGGCAGTGCATTGCATGGTCAATTATCCTATACACTAAGCGCTAACCTCGGTATTAACAATAATAAAGTGCTTACTGTTTCTACCGGTACAAATCCCATTTACCAGGCCGTAGGTACAACGGGCTCTAATAATTTTAATACCAGAACGATCGTTGGACAACCAATTGGTCAGTTTGTGGGGCTTAAAGCTATTGGAGTTTTCCAATCTTCTGCAGAAATTCAAAGTTATGTTTCCAAAACTGGTGTTGTTCTTATGCCTAATGCGAAAGCTGGTGATCTAAAAATGGAAGACGTTAATGCAGATGGAGTAATAGATGATAAAGACCGGGTTGTTTTAGGCGATCCAAATCCAAAATATACATATGGGTTTAATTCCAGTTTTGCATACAAACAATTTGATCTGTCTTTGGATCTTCAGGGAATTGCGGGTGTAGATATTTACAATGCTAATATGGCCCTTCGGTTTGGCACTGAAAACTTCACTGACGACCTTTATAAAAACCGCTGGCATGGTTCCGGTACTTCAAATATGTATCCGTCTGTTTATCTCGCCGGCGGACAAAATCCCAGATCAAATTCATTTTATGTAGAAGATGGAAGCTATTTGAGAGTAAGAAATATTCAATTAGGCTATACGTTTGGTTCAAACCTAACCACCAAGTGGAAGATAAGCAAGCTAAGGATCTATGCAAATGCACAAAATCCTTTTAACTTTTTTAAATACAGAGGATTTAGTCCTGAAGTTGGTGGTTCTCCAACAAGAGCTGGAGTAGATGTAGATGTATATCCATTGTATGCAACCTACAATTTTGGTGTTAACCTTACTTTTTAAACAACTAATTAATGAATCATGAAAATGAATAAAAAATTAATAGCTGCATTGGGAATAGTACCACTAATTCTGATTGCAGGTTGTAAGAAAGATTTTTTAGATGTTCCTCCACAAGGTCAGCAAGCAGCTGAACAATTCTGGACATCTGAAGCAGATGCAACAAAAGCTGTAAACTCAATTTATGCAAACTTAAGAGGATGGACGGAGGTCGCATTTGCACCGATTGCCATTGAAAGCCTGGGGTCAGATGACACCGAAACAGGAAGTGATCCTTCTGATGGTTCGGTTCCTTTTATGAATACGTATAACAATTTTACAGTTACATCAACCCAGGGGCAACTATCAGATTTTTGGAATGGAAGATACCAGACCATTAATTTATGTAACCAGGTTATTGATAATATTCCTGCAATTAACATGGATGCTAATCTGAAGGCACGATATATAGCCGAAGCTAAATTTGTTAGGGCCTATGAATATTTCAGATTAGTTAGAGCTTTTGGCGATGTGCCTTTGCGTTTACATTTACCAAAAGATGCATCCGAATATAATTTACCAAGAACACCAAAAGCACAGGTATGGGCGGCTATTGAACAAGATCTTACTGACGCTGCCGGTGTTTTACCCAAGAATTATACCGGAGCCGATATTGGCAGAGCAACAAAAGGCGCTGCACTTGCCCTGCATGCAAAAGTTGCGATGTACCAGTCTAAATGGACAGATGTAAAAAATTATACTGACCAGGTAATTGGCTTAGGTAGTTATTCTTTGTTTCCTAACTATGAACAACTTTTCAGGGTGCCAAATGAATTCAATTCAGAATCAATTTTTGAGATCAACGCTAAGCATGTTCCAGGCAATTGTGATGCTTCCAATTCTCAATATTCACAAGTGCAGGGTGTGAGAAGTGTAGCTCGTGGTGGATGGGGCTTTAATGTACCTACTGCTGATCTATCAAATTCATACGAGGCAGGTGATCCCCGCAAAGATGCAACAATTATTTTCAGAGGAGAAACCACCCCGGAAGGAGATTTGATCCCAGCCACTGTTCCTAACCCGATGTATAATCAAAAATCTTACGTTCCATTTAAAGATCCAAATAACCAGGATTGTACGGAAGGTGCAGATCAAAATATTCGTGTAATACGTTACGCCGAAGTGTTATTGATGAACGCGGAAGCAAATAATGAATTAGGAACCAGTGCTGCTGCATTATCTGCACTTGAGCTAGTGAGGGCAAGAGCAAGAGCTGGTAATAATGCCATCCTTCCACCGGTAACAACAACTGATAAAGCTGCTTTACGAACTGCCATCTGGAATGAAAGAAGATCTGAGTTGGCGTTGGAGTTTGATAGGTATTTTGATGTCGTACGCCAGGGCAGAGCAGCAACTGTGTTTGGTCCTTTAGGTTGGAAAGCAAATAAAAATGAAGTATGGCCGATCCCCCAAAGCGAAATTGATCTGAGTGCCGGTACATTAACACAAAACCCAGGATATTAATTTTAAAAGAATTAAAACTATGATCATGAATAAAATTTTTATAAATAAAAGCTTACTGCTGTTATTGATCTGTGGTTTGCTTTTAACATCCTGCTATAAAAAATTTGACCCGAAATCTTATCAACCGGCGTTTACAGTTAATGGTTATACTTCTGTAGCAGAAATAGGCGCCGGCAGCCTCGTTGGCTATTGGTCCTTCAATGGTAGTTATGTAGACAGCATTTCAAATACAGCAGGCACCGGAGTTAACACGAGTTTTACTGGTGGTTTTAAAGGACAAGCCTTTCAAGGCGCATTAAATGGATATGTATTAAGTCCATCAAGTACTGCTATTAAGAATATGCAAAGCTTTACCATCACAGAATGGGTAAACACTCCACCACCTTCCACAGGAATTATTGGCATTTTTTCATTGGTCAATACAACCAAGTTTTGGGGAAATATTGAAATTTTCTTTGAGAATGGCAGCGATAACTCAAATGGTAAAGTGCGGGTGCATGTGTATAAAAATGGGAATGATAATACTTATGCAGTTGATGGAGTGCCCAACTTATTTAATGCATGGACAAATATTGCAGTTACCTATGATGCATCTTCGTCTACTTTTAAATTGTTTGTAAATGGTGCGCAGGTAAACTCTGGTACGCTTGCAGGTGTTACAGGTCCGTTAAGCTTTGCTGATGCAGGTAACATTGTATTTGGCACTACACAGTTTCAAACAACACCAAGCCAGACATCGGGCACAACTTCGCAGCCATGGGCTAGTTACTTAACAGGGCAAATGGATGAAGTTAGAATTTATAATAAAGCACTGAATGCAGCAGACCTGCAGGCATTGATCGTTTTGCAGGGAAAAGGAAAATAAAAATTATTCATTAATTCATTCAATTGTTATTTATGAAATACAACATTTATATTTTAGCCATAATCATACTTGGCTTTGGTTCGATGAGCTGCAAAAAGACAGGCGCCGATAGCGGAATATCTGTTAATGCAGTAACTCCAACCGTCAGTACTTTAGACGCAACCAATATAACTGGAACTAATGCAACGATAGGTGGCAATATCACGAATGACGGCAGCTCATTAATAAAAGAAGCCGGCATTGTTTACAGCACAACACCTGGAGTGGATACTTCAAAAAACAAAACTCCTAACTATACTATATCAGGACCATTTTCAGTAACACTGAAAAATCTGACATTACTGACCAAATATTATTATAAAGCATATGCAATTAATGAAAAAGGACTTGTGTACGGTGAAGAAAAATCCTTCTTTGTTCCTGTAAATGGATACAATTCTTCGTCGCAGGTAGCCGCGGCTAACTTAATTGCTCATTGGGCATTTAATGGAAGTTATATTGACAGCGTTTCTAAAGTATTGGGCACAGCTGTTAATGCATCAGGAATAAGTTTTGTTACGGGCAAAAGGGGTCAGGCGGTACAAGTAAAAGATAGAGGCTATATCAATTCAAATGTGACCAGTACTATAGCCAACTTAAAAAGCCTCACAATAGTTTGCTGGATCCAGCAACCCACAAGTTTAGCTGGCAGTCCTACTACCTTTATGCCTTTTTCACTGGATAAAGCCGGCTATTCCTGGGAAGGAACAAAATTTTTCATGTTGTTTGACCAACCAGATAATGCAACCAGTACCCTTGGGAAAGTTTGCATAATGGATCAATGGTTTGACAAAGGAAAAGTATGGCCGAGAATGCTGGATGGCAACTGGCATCAATTGGCGATTTCATTTGATGGTACATCTGGCGCATTAAGAGTATATGTAGATGGCACATTATTACCTCAAAGCAGTACTCAATCTTTTACTCCTCAAAACAATTTTGGTGATGCTGATAGTTTTAATTTGGGCGGACCTAATGATGTTACGAATACAGCAAATGGCTGGATGAATTCCTTGAGTGGAAATCTGGATGAGTTCAAGGTTTTCAACAAAGTCCTAACTACAGATGAAATACAAGCATTGTATGCCTTACAAAATGGCGGTTTTTAAGTGTCTTGATATTTTTGTTTGAATTTTTTAAAGGGTGCAAAAAATATTACTGTCCAGAAATAATGTTTATGCACCCTTTGTCTTTTTAATTCTTAAAGGTTTCTTCAATTAGGAAAACTAAAAATCTGAAAACCGTTTGAATGAATCAACAATAAATAACTCATGCGTGAAGTAAGAAAAAATGAAAGAGCATTCAGGCTGGTGATTTTATTAATGTTTGTTTTGGTTGTTCCCTTTGTTCAATGCAAAAAAACATCATCTGCCCCTCCCCCACCGCCGCCGCCGCCAGCTTCATCAAACTTTACTGTAGTCACCCAAACGATCAACTCAATAAACTTTACTTCGACACAAACTTTATATGGAATAAATGCCAGCCCGTCAATTCGGATATCTTTTTCAGATAAGATAGACCGGAACACTGCGTCATCTGCTATATCTTATTACAATAAAACTCAGAATTCATCCAACGTTCCCTTTACTGTTTCATACCAAAATAATGATAGTACACTTGTCATTACTCCTTCTACTAGTATCAGCTATCTTAATGAATATATTTTTTCTATCAGTACTCTTCTTAAATCAGTTTCAGGTAAAGCCGTATCAAGCCGAGTAGACCTGAACTTTATTACTCAATATGATCCTTCCGATAAATTCCCACGAATCAGTGACTCTGCGTTGTTGGATTTAGTGCAGCAACAAACTTTTAAATATTTCTGGGAGTATGGTCATCCTGTAAGTGGAATGGCAAGAGAAAGAAGTAATGCAACTCCTGAAACCGTAACATCGGGAGGCTCTGGCTTTGGAGTAATGGCAATCGTTGCCGCAGTCAGTCGGGGTTTTATTACAAGAATACAGGCTTTGCAAAGAATTCAAACCATCGTTTCGTTTTTAAAAAATACTGCGCCAAAATTTCATGGTGCTTTTTCTCACTGGATGAATGGAACTACCGGTGCAGTTATACCATTTGGTGCAAATGATGACGGCGCCGATCTTGTTGAAACTTCTTACATGATGATGGGTTTATTAACAGCCAGACAATATTTTAATGCGGCAGATCCTGCTGAAACAACATTACGAGCCGATATTAATACATTATGGAATGGAGTTGAATGGGATTGGTTCCGTCAAAATGGAAAAAAAGTTTTGTACTGGAACTGGAGTCCTAATTCCGGTTTTGCTGTAAATGTTCCGGTACAGGGATGGAATGAAACTTTAATAACTTATGTACTTGCTGCGTCTTCGCCAAATCATTCAATACCGAAAACGGTTTATGATAGTGGTTTTGCAAGAAATGGAGCAATGATTAACAACAGTAACTATTATGGCTATCAATTGCCGCTTGGGCCTCCGGGAGGTGGCCCTTTATTCTTTGAACATTATTCTTTTCTCGGCATTAATCCAAATGGTTTAACGGACGCTTATGCCAACTATACAACACAAACAAAAAATCATACTCTCATTAATTATACATATTGTGTTTCAAATCCGAAAGGATGGTATGGATATAGCGACAGTTGCTGGGGATTGACAGCGAGTGATATTAAAAATGGATACACCGCAAGCTCACCAACAAATGATGTTAGCTATATCGCTCCAACTGCCGCAGTTTCATCGTTACCATATACTCCAACAGAAAGCATGAAAGCTTTAAAATTTTTCTATTATGTACTAGGCGATAAAATTTGGGGACAATATGGTTTTAAGGATGCTTTTAGTTTACAGAATCTTTGGTTTGCCGATTCTTATTTAGCCATTGATCAGGGACCGATGATCGTTATGATCGAAAATTATCGCAGCGGATTATTATGGAATTTATTTACAAGCTGTCCTGAAGTAAAAACAGGAATGCAGCTCCTGGGATTTAGTGCTCCTTACTTATAAATTATTTTGAGACAAATATAGAATACCAAATAGTATCAATATTTCAGAAAGAAAAAGGCGATCAAGGTAGCGTAAACAAATAAGTATTAAATTTCACCTATAATATTATTATCTCTGTTCAAAAATGCTTGATCAAATGAAAAAAATCATCTACGTGAGCTTAGCTCTCTTTATGTATGCATGTACAGAAACCAAAAATGAATCTGCACAAACCACTCCCGAATTTTCAGTAGACGGAAAAAAAGTTTTTGTTTATACTACGGCTGACAGTACCAATCTACGTCTTGCTTCATCAGGCGAACTTGATTTCAAAGAAAAAGGCCAGCCGTTTGAAAATGAAATATCAGTTTTTATTGACCCATCTAAAACTTATCAGTCATTTTTAGGAATAGGTGGAGCATTAACGGATGCGTCTGCAGAGACATTCGCAAAATTGCCAAAAGACAAACAACAGGAATTTCTTAAAGCTTACTATAATAAAGAAAGCGGAATCGGTTATACACTTGGCAGAACTAATATTCATAGTTGTGATTTCAGCAGCGACACTTATACATATGTGACAGATGGCGATAAAGATCTGAAGTCATTCAATGTAGAGCATGATAAAAAATACAGGATCCCATTTATAAAAGAAGTAATGAATGCAGCGGGTGGAAAGCTTACCTTATTTGCAAGTCCATGGAGTCCGCCAGCCTGGATGAAAAGTAACAATGATATTTTACACGGTGGAAAATTAAAACCTGATTTTTATCAAAGCTGGGCCAACTACTACACAAAATTTATTAAGACCTATGAAAAGGAGGGTATCCCAATCTGGGGTATCAGTATTCAAAACGAGCCAATGGCAACGCAAACCTGGGAAAGCTGCATCTATACTGCAGATGAAGAAAAAGATTTTTTAAAGAATTTTTTAGGTCCCACAATGCATAAAGAAGGTTTAGCTGATAAAAAAATAATCATGTGGGATCATAATCGTGATCTTATTTATCAACGAGCGGTAACCTATTTCAATGACCCTGATGTTTCAAAATATGCATGGGGTATTGGTTTTCATTGGTATGAAGACTGGAGTGGCGGCGAACAAATGTTTAGCAACCTGAAAAAAGTAAATGATGCCTTTCCTGATAAACCTTTACTATTTACAGAAGGATGCAACGGACCTTTTAATATGCAACAAATTAATGATTGGAAATGGGGTGAACGTTACGGCAAATCAATGATCAATGATTTTAACGGCGGTGCTGTGGGCTGGACCGATTGGAATGTATTACTAGATGAGACCGGTGGTCCCAATCATGTTCAGAATTTTTGCTATGCTCCGGTTCATGCTGATACGAAAACCGGTCAATTGATCTATATGAATTCCTATTATTACATAGGACATTTTTCAAAATTCATAAAGCCAGGAGCAAAAAGAATAGTCAGCAGTCCGAGCCGCAGTCAATTACTTACGACTGCTTTTAAAAACGAAGACGGAACAGTTGTGGTGGTTGTAATGAATGAAAAAAATATCAAAACACCTTTTATGTTATGGATAAATGGAAAGGCAGCAGAAACAACAGCGTTACCACATTCTATAAATACTTATGTAATAAAATAAAACAGTGTTCGCAGAAACAGGTAAGCTAACAGTTTCTGCCTGGGTTTGCAGTATTTATAAAATAAAACTTTTTAACCCATGTTGAGATTTATTTCCATTGCCGCGGTGCTATTCATTTTTAATAGTTGTTCATCACAAAAACAAAAGGAAACTACTTTTAATAAATCCTCAAATTCTGATTCTGCATTATTAGATTCAGTACAATGGCGAACGATCAAATATTTTACAGATGGCGCTGAACCGGTAAGTGGCATGGCCCGTGAACGTTTTCATACAGATGATAATTATCCTGAGCATGATAAGAACATTATAACAAGTGGTGGCAGTGGGTTTGGAGTCATGAGTTTGATCGTGGCCATGGAAAGAAAATTTATT
>VBAS01000233.1:19699-21004 GCA_005882975.1 Bacteroidota bacterium
AAAGTAAAACCATTTGGCAAAAAAGATAATGGAGGCGACCTAGTAGAAACATCTTACATGATCCAGGGACTTCTCTGCGTTCGCCAATATTTTGCAAACGGAAATGAAAATGAAAAAGCATTAGCACAAAGAATAGACAAACTATGGAGAACCGTTGAGTTTGATTGGTTTCGCAATGGCAAAAATGTTTTATACTGGCATTGGAGTCCCGAATATGAATGGCAAATGAATTTTCCCGTACGTGGATATAATGAATGTTTAATAATGTATATACTTGCCGCATCATCACCAACGCATGGCGTTCCTGCAGAAGTATATCATCAAGGATGGGCGGATAGTGGAAGAATAAGATCACCGCATACAGCATTAGGATATCAATTAGAGTTGCGTTACCAGGGAAATCCTCCCAGTGGAGCTCCACTATTTTGGTCGCAGTATTCATATCTTCCTCGTGGGTTAAAAGACCGGTATACAAATTATTGGAAAGAAAACACCAATCAGACACTGATCAATTATACATGGTGCGTAAACAATCCAAAAAAATATAAAGGCTATGGTGAAAATAATTGGGGCCTAACGGCCAGTTATTCTAATAAATTTTATGCTGCACATGCCCCCGATGAAAAAAATGACCTTGGGGTAATAACTCCAACAGCAGCGTTATCATCTTTTCCTTATACACCCAAAGAATCAATGGCTGCATTGAAACATTGGTATTTTGATATGAATGACAAACTGTGGGGACCCTATGGTTTTTATGATGCATTTAGTGAAACTGATAATTGGTTTCCGGTAAAATATTTAGCGATTGATCAGGGACCAATACCAGTTATGATTGAAAATTACAGAACTGGTTTACTTTGGAAATTATTTATGAGCTGTCCTGAAATACAAAATGGTTTAAAAAAATTGGGATTTACTTCCCCCGCAATTAAATAATTGTCTTATGACAAACTTTAAATTAACAGCAGCGCAGGTCGCAACCTATCATAAAGATGGATGCCTGGTAGTAAAAGATTTTCCCCGGAAATTATAGCTTAGATAAAATGATCTTTAATGATAAGAAGTAGAAAATATTTTATGTTACCAGCGACAATGCTCCGATCAGGCATTTTTGCGTCCGCCAGAGGCGGATCATCTGCATTACTACTATTATGCTTTTTTATAAACAGTCATTTACCGGCACAACAAAAAACATATTGTAACCCTATCAATATAGATTACGGTTACACTCCTATTCCTAATTTTTCTGGATGGGGTCGCCATCGTGCGACTGCAGATCCGGTAATTGTTTTATACAATAAT
>VBAS01000463.1:0-275 GCA_005882975.1 Bacteroidota bacterium
AGGAATAATCTCTGCAATTTTTCAGTGCAAAAAGTGTAAATACTTCTACAAGATCACAACTCATTTTATTAAAGCCCAAGTATGAATACTTCCTTGAAATTTTATTTTAGATAGTGAGTTTATTTGTGAAAAACTTGTGGCACAAAACCGTTTCTGAGCAATTGGTAAATCAAACTTTAAATTCGATGAAAGGAGTTTTACTATCGACAAATCATTTCGGTTTTTCTAAACTCTGCAGGACCTTTGTATAATTGAATAAAGCAAACATTTAAACC
>VBAS01000463.1:437-1890 GCA_005882975.1 Bacteroidota bacterium
GGCGGAACTTTTTTAGTTGCCATGTCCGTAATGTTAGGTGCAAGCAATTTTCAAATCGGGTTATTAGCTGCACTCCCAACATTCACTAATATTTTTCAACTCATTGCCATATGGTTGGTTCAACGATATAATAACCGAAAGGCTGTTGCTGTATTGACTAATATACTGGCAAGATTTCCATTGTTAGTGATTGGGTCGTTGCCGTTTTTATTTTCAACAGGAACCAGCATACAGGTATTGATCTTCCTGTTATTCTTTCACTATTTTTTTGGATCAATTGCAGGTGCCAGCTGGAACTCGTGGATGAAAGATCTTGTACCAGAAGAAAAACTCGGATCCTACTTTTCTGACCGCACAAGGCTTACACAAACGCTAAATGTTATATTCAGTTTGCTGTTAGCACTTGCCCTGGATCATATAAAAAAGTACTATGCACAACAGGAATTGGCAACGTACTCTGTTATGTTTATTAGCGGCGGACTGCTTGGTATTTTGGGAACTTATGTTTTGTCAAAAACTCCGGAACCGTCATCCTATTTATCAAAAGAAAACCTGGTCAAACTTTTTGCTAAGCCGCTTAAGGATAAAAATTTCAGGAAACTGCTTTTTTTTAATTCATCCTGGACGTTTGCACTCAATCTTGCTACTCCCTTTTTTATAGTGTATATGATGAACAGTATTCATCTTCCACTTTCTTATATTATTGGTTTTGGAGTGTTAAGCCAATTAGCAGGAATTGTTGCGGTGAAGATGTGGGGAAATTATTCTGATAAATTTAGTAACAAAACAATTATTCGCATTGCTGCCCCTCTGTACATAATAAGTATTATCGCATGGTCGTTCGTTGGCTTGTCAGGTCACTTTGTGGTAGGCCTTTGTTTTATGGGATTGATTAATATTTTAACGGGTATTGCATCGTCCGGCGTTAACCTGGCGATTACTAATATCGGGATTAAGCTATCTCCAAAAGATGAGGCCATTGTGTATCTATCTGCAAGAAATATGATCGTCGCTTTTATTTCTGCGTTAGGTCCATTAGCGGGAGGTTTACTTGCTGATTATTTTGCGAAGAAAGATTTTGCATGGTCTGTTCATTTAGGAAAGTATAATTTTCATCTTTTGCATTTGCATGATTTCGGATTTCTTTTTTTAATTGGCGGATTATTGGCAATTGCGGCACTCAGAACTATACGTTCGGTTAAGGAAGAAGGCGAAGTAGACAAGGATTTAGCAGTGGGCGAATTGAGGGTCGTCTTCAAAAAAAGGGTAAAAAACAGTTTTACAAAACAAATGTTACGGTCTTTCCTGTATTCGCCAATTACCTATCCTAAATCTCTCAAGAAACGCATTAAACGCCGGGTGATCACCATGAAGCACAAGCGTTCATTGAATAACATTGCATAGATCTGAAATAGTTCGTCCGAACACAACAAAACTTTGGTAATGTTGCCAG
>VBAS01000463.1:1898-3020 GCA_005882975.1 Bacteroidota bacterium
ACTCTAGTTCATTTTTAACTCTGGTTAAAAACTATTTGTAACCGCCATTTGCTACGTGCACTTCAAATGCCAGCATGATCAATTGAACAATAGAAGGAATGGCAGCAATTCAATTTATTCCGTTGGGGAGACCACCAATAACGAAGAAATCGGGGGATAGACCCAATTAAACCAATGCTAATTCGCCAATGGATTATTCTGAAGCTCAACGTCGGGCAATGGGAATATAAATTTGGTTGGTATACTTCGCTAAAAACTTTATTGACGACCGCAATCAAGTTGTGCTACTTCGCTGTAATAAAGGGTACTATTAGTCTAAATACGAAACTGACTATGATGACATGTGCTAATTTAACTCTCAGCACCAGGATATGCTTTTATAAAATCTTATTCCACAATCAGATATTATACACTTTGCTTATATTTATATGCGGACAAACGGAATGCTAACCTGAGTTGTTTTCTATGTTGTGATTCTCCATTGCCGCAATAAAAATTAATAACAACACTTCGCATCACAATTAAAAAAACGCTAATGAAGGCTAAAATCTACTACCAGCTCCTCTTTTTATTTTTAAGTACAGGTGCATTCACACAAACTGTACTGACCCGCGGCCCTTATATGAATATGGCTACGCAATCAGGCATCATAATCCGGTGGAGAACCGATGTGGCTACTGATAGTAAAGTAAGTTATGGAACAACTGCGGGAAGTCTTACACCACAGATCATATTGTACAATTAAGCAACCTGGCCGCTAATACCAAATATTTTTATTCTGTTGGTTCGTCCTCTACCACTTTACAGGGTGACGTCAATAATTATTTTAAAACTGCTCCCGTATTGGGCAGTACACAAAAAGTGAGAATACTGGCAATGGGCGATATGGGCAATAACTCCACCAACCAGGTGAATGTCCGCAATGCCTATCTTACTTATAATGCTACCAGCTTTACAGACATATTTATGCTCATGGGAGATAATGCCTACAACAGCGGGTTAGACAACGAGTATCAAACCAACTTTTTTAATATTTACAAGGATAACATTCTTAAAAATCATGTCCTCTGGCCTTCTCCCGGAAATCATGATTATGCAAATAGTTCGGCGCGGCAGGCAGAT
>VBAS01000463.1:3031-4303 GCA_005882975.1 Bacteroidota bacterium
ACTATGATGTATTTTCTTTACCTGCCAACGGGCAGGCCGGTGGCGTGGCATCGGGTACTGAAGCCTACTACTCTTATAATTATGGTAACATACATTTTGTTTCGCTGGATTCATATGGGTGGGAAACAGGCAATACCCGTTTGTATGATACTACCGGCCCGCAGGCTATATGGCTGAAACAGGACCTTGCTGCAAATACACAAAGATGGACCGTAGTCTATTTTCATCACACTCCTTACACAAAGGGTTCGCATAATTCTGACACAGAAACCGAACTGGTTAAGATGAGAGAAAACGTGGTGCCAATTTTAGAACGGTATAAAGTTGATCTAGTTCTTTGCGGTCATAGCCATAGTTATGAAAGGAGTTTATTAATAAATGGTCATTACGGACTTGAAAGCACTTTCGATCCTGCATTACATGCTTTAAGCACTTCAACTGCTAAATACGATGGCAGTGCTAACTCATGTCCGTATGTAAAAAATACAACCGAGGTACGCAATGGTATTGTGTATGCTGTTGTTGGTGTATCTGGCCAGGTTGGCGGTTCATCAACAGGTTATCCTCACAATGCCATGAGTTACTCTAATGTAACCAATGGAGGTTGTATGGTTATTGAAATAGAGAACAACAGGCTGGATGCAAAGTTTCTTTGCAGCGATGGTGTTATCCGCGACAATTTCACCATTATGAAGGAGGTGAACAAGACAACGGATACTACAGTTAACGCCGGTGGTTCTTTAACATTAACCGCTTCCTGGATTGGAAATTATAACTGGTCAAATGGAGCAACCACAAGATCAATAACGGTAAACCCTGCCGCCAACACTTCTTACAATGTTCATGATAACCTAAGCTGTTTAACTGATGTATTTAATGTTACCGTTTCCGGTGGTAATCCTCTCGTCGCTTCATCAAGTGCAGGCACTATATCATGTCCCGGCGGAACAACGACCGTGACAGTTAGTGCATCGGGAGGAACGTCTCCCTATACTGGCACCGGTAATTTCACGGTAACAGCAGGCACCTATAGTTACATTGTAACCGATAATGTTGGGGCTAAGGATACCACAACCATCACCGTTAGCGACCCGCCTAATCCCGCTGGCACCATCTCAGGCTCGTCTACAATTTGCACAGGTGCAACAGCCAATTATTCAAGCAGTGGTAGTTCGGGTGGAAGCTGGAGCAGTGATAACACTTCCGTTGCCACAGTAAGTTCATCTGGCTTGGTTTCCGGTATTGCTGCCGGTACAGCAAATATTATTTACA
>VBAS01000240.1:0-5041 GCA_005882975.1 Bacteroidota bacterium
AATTTATCCTGATTTTAATATTCTTGATACCGCGGGTAAAACGCCAACAAGGTTTGTATATGACAGCAATTTCACTTTTATCACTTACAGAAATTTATTCAGGAAAAAATTCGTTACTCAAAACGTATATTTTAAACATGGAGATCTCTATAATGAGCGAAGATTTGTAAAAACAATTAACCGATTTAACAGCTTAGGAGCATGGCGTGTTGTGAATGTAGAACAGATACCGAGAGATCCCGGCGACACAGTGGATGTTGAATTATACCTGACTCCGGGTAATAAATATTCTTTTACAGCAAATATTGAAGGAAGTTTCAATAGTACCAGCTCGCTGGACATACGGCAGAATGTGCAGGAAAATCTTTTGGGCCTTGGTGCAAATGTGCAGCTAACAAATAACAATTTTGGAAAATCTGCTAACAGGTCTTCCACAATTGCCCGGTATACAACCGAAGTAAGTCCCAAGGGAGAATTTGTAAAAACAATACAAACCAGCATCAGTCATACGATCGTTTTTCCTAAGCCTATACCCAATTCAAAATGGATACCTGAAAAATTCAGAGACAATTTCAGAACCAATCTTTCTTTTGCTTTAGCAAACACTGAAAGGAAAGATTTTTTCAATCTTACTTCACTGGATCTTGCCTGGGGTTATAATACGCAATGGAAAAATAAATCAGCTTATATAAAATTTCCCAATATTGAGTTTTCTCATATTATAAAAAGAGATAGTCTCAATAAATTTTTGAATGAAAATCCCTCTCTTAGAACTGTATTCCCGGAAAACGGAGTAGTATTTTCAATTCAAACTGGCTTTTCTATTCGTGGCGGGAGAAGAAATGCCTCACAAATATTCAGGATGAATTTCGAAGAGTCCGGTTTGCTCGCCAGCCAGATCAACATAAAAGTGCTTGATAGCTTGTTTAAGTTTGTTAAGATCGACGCGGAATTCATAAGGAATATGCAGCTCGCAAGAAAAAAATCTTTTGTGGTTCGCGGTTACGTAGGTGCAGGTTTTGCTATGCCCACGAGAGAACGACCTACGAATCCACAAATGCCTTATTTTAAACAATTCACTGCAGGCGGTCCTTACAGTATGCGGGCATGGGGTTTACAATTACTGGGTCCGGGATCTACATTAAAAACAAGAGATTCAGTTCCTATTAGATTTGGAGATTTTCAATTTGAAGCAAACCTTGAATATCGTTTTCCATTAGTAAAATTGTGGGGATACGATTTCAGCAGTTGTATTTTTTCAGACATTGGAAATGTTTGGTTCCTGAGAAAGAATCCTGATTTTCCAGACGGTACTCTTTCAGCCAACAAATTTTTTAAAGATATGGCCGTTGGCATCGGCACAGGGCTTCGCATGGATTTTGATTTTTTAAAAATCAGATTAGATTATGCAATAAAAATTAAAAACCCATCTCCTGAACCGTATAATGCGAAAGGTCAAAATATATGGTTTTATAATTTTAATCCTTTGGGTGGCATTGTACAACTTGGCATCAACTATCCATTTGCATTCTAATATTCTTTATCTCATTTTCCCATTCAATCATCGTCTTTGCATCTTCAAGTTTTGAATTGCCAATTCTTGTACGACATAAACTGCTAAGGTATGCACCGCAACCAAGCGCCTCGCCAAAATCATTTGCAAGACTTCTGATATAAGTACCGGTAGTGCACACGACCCGAAAGAAAACTATCGGCATTTCTATTTTACTTATTTCAAATTGTTTTATAACAATTTTTCTGGGCTCTATTTTAACTTCCTTTCCTTGTCGTGCCAATTCATAAACTCTTTTACCATCAATTTTTATTGCTGAATGCGCCGGGGGAATTTGCATTATTTCACCGGTAAATTGTTGTGTAGCATTCACAATTTTCTCTGTTGAGATCAAACTGACATCTTTGAAATTAACAGGTTCACTTTCCAGATCATAAGTAGGTGTGGTAGCGCCAAGAGTAAAACTGCCCGTGTATTCTTTTTCCTGCGCCATAAACTCATTTATCCTTTTGGTGAATTTACCGGTGCATACGATCAACAAGCCTGTTGCTAAAGGATCGAGAGTACCAGCATGCCCCACTTTTTTTATACGAATTAAATTCCTGATCTTTCTTACTACGTCGAACGATGTCCATTCAATTGGCTTGTCAATTAACAACACCTGTCCTTCTTCAAAAATAGTTATCGGCTTATTCATTTCAGCAAATGTATTGTTTGTTACTGGTTGCTTGCTACTGGTTTCTTGTTATCGGCAAACCATTTTCCGGCATCCAGTATCCAGTATCTATATCGCTTGTCTCGCTTTCAACTCAAGGTATTTATTCACGGTATTTACGGTGAGATTTTCCGGCGTAGTAAGAATAGAAAGTATCCCGTGATTTTGAAGTTCCTTGACGATCATTTTCTTTTCATACATAAATTTTTCAGCCACTGTTTTCACATAAACGCCTTCAATATCTTTTGCTTTTTTTGACGCCAGATCTTTTAATTCGGTGTTCTCAAAAAAGACAACTAATAACAAGTGATGCTTTGCGATCATACGCAGGTAGGGTAACTGGCGTTGCATTCCTCCAAAAGATTCAAAGTTTGAAAATAAGATAAGCAGACTTCGATTGCGAACATTTGCTCTCACTTGTTTGTACAACATCTCAAAATCGCTTTCTAAAAAACGTGTTGTTTGATTATAGAGAATCTGTAATACATTTTGAAGTTGTGTTGCTTTTTTATCAGCGGAAAGAACGGTTCCGATCTTTTCCGCAAATGTGATAAGCCCAAAACGATCATGCCGCCTCAAACTCACATTGCACATTACCAATGATGCATTGATCGCATAGTCCAGTAAGGAGAGTTTATCAAAAGGCATTTTCATCAGTCTTCCTTTATCTATTATACAAAAAACCTGTTGCGACCTTTCATCTAAATAATTATTCACCATCAGGCCGCCTTTTCTTGCGGTGGCTTTCCAGTTAATCATCCTTATATCATCTCCCCGGGTATAGTCTTTTACATGTTCAAATTCCAGGCTGAGTCCCAATTTTCTTAATTTCTTCGTTCCGGCTTCATTGGTTTGTGCATCTCTTGCAATAAGATCATATTTTCTCATTTGAAAAAATGAAGGATATACAGGGACCATTTGCTTAGCCTTTGAGTCAAATCGCCTGCTGATAAAACCAAGTAATGAACTGGCATAAATGATCAGGTAACCGAAATGATACTCCCCTCTTTCAACAGGCCTCAGAAAAAAATTAAATTTCTTTTCCTGGCCAGCTTTGAATGCCGATTCAAAAAAATTATTTCTTGACTGAAACTGGTCGGGTAGTTCATCAATTATCCGCATTTTAACCGTAAATGGATAAGTATTTCTTACTTGTAACATTACAGGATTCTTATCGCCATTACTTAATCGTTCTGCAATGATCCTGCTCGCAACCGGCTTGCTCCTGAAAGCAAACAGAAACATTCCATCAGTTACAAGCAACAATAAAAAAACAGCAAAGATCACTTTGACAGGTTCAAATAAGGCGGGATAGAAAAATGAAGTAAGAAATAAAATAACAATAATACCTGCAGTCCAAAAAAAACGGTTGTTAAAATACAAGGTCTTTAACCAATAATTGGCGATGATCCATAATGCTCCACCTGCAAGTATTAAAAGAAAAAGTAACATGCCTTAACGCGGAATTTCAATTGACTTAATAATTTTCCCGATCAATTCATCGGCAGTAATTCCTTCCATTTCTTTTTCAGGAGATAAAATGATCCGGTGTCTCATTACATGAGGGGCTACCTCAATGATATCTTCTGGTGTAATAAAATCCCTTCCCTTAATAGCTCCCATTGATTTGGCAGCTTTTAAAATATTTAATGATGCTCTTGGTGATGCACCCAAATAAAGTGAAGGATTGTTCCTTGTCTCGTTTACAATTTTAGCAATGAACTCCAGAAGTTTGGTCTCCACATTTATTTGCATAATTGTATTTCGATATGAATCTATATCTGCTGCAGATAAAACTTTCGGAATGTCTTTCAAAAGATCTTTTTGGTTCAAATGATGTTGCCTTTCAAGTATCGTTACTTCTTCCTGCAAAGAAGGATAACCGATATCGATCTTAAAAAGAAAACGATCGAGTTGTGCTTCAGGCAAACGATAAGTTCCCTCCTGCTCCACCGGGTTTTGAGTGGCCAAAACAAGAAACGGAGGCTTCATATGATAAGTGTGTCCATCAATTGTTACTTGTCTTTCTTCCATTACTTCAAATAAGGCAGCTTGCGTTTTTGCAGGGGCACGGTTAATTTCATCTATCAAAACAATATTACTGAAAACAGGTCCGGCCTTAAATTGAAAAGCTCCTTCCCCGGGATTAAAAACTGAAGTCCCCAATACATCAGAAGGCATGAGGTCTGGCGTAAACTGTATTCTTGAAAAATTTACATCAATGATCTTTGCAAGCAGCTTTGCACTTAACGTTTTTGCGACACCCGGAACACCTTCTATCAAAATATGACCATCAGATAAAAGACCAGCGATCATCAGGTCAACCATTTTATGTTGCCCAACAATTACCTTGCCTATCGTGTCGCGAATTGCATTAACAGCTTCGTTCAATTTTGTAAGATCCGTCCTTTGCTGAAAAACTGTTTCTTCCATGGTTTATTTTTTAAAATACTCTTGTATAAGATTGTGTAATTCGAGTAAGCGTACATCACTGATATTTTCTGATCGATCTGTGTCATCCATTAATTGCAACAGGTGTTTTACTCTGGTTTCGGGTACGCCACTTTTCCTTGATAAGGCTTCAGAAAATTCATTATTCAAATTTTGTGTGTTTAAGTAATAACTATTTCTAACATATTCAAGAAAATAAGTAAACATCTTCAAAGCAATATTCCTGTTATCTTTTTTCTGAAGGTAAAGCCGTCCGATCGTTTCTGTATAAGATATTGTAGTGTTATTATTAGGGATTCGTTCAGGAACCAACCGCTGCCTTCTTCTTCCGCCAAAAGCAATAAAGATCAGCAAGGCAGCAA
>VBAS01000240.1:5084-5803 GCA_005882975.1 Bacteroidota bacterium
CACGATAGAGAAATTTTCGTCCGAACTTTTTCTCAACCTGTAATAATTATCCCAATAAACCGAACTCGTCTCTGCTTTGAAATAAGAAAAAGATTTTTCAAGATACTCTTTGTTGTTACCAGCAAGTAAAAAATAATTGCTAAAAGCTGCCGGGGCTATATGCAAAATGAATTTTCCCTGTCCATGATCGATAGCGATGAAATTAGGATCATTGTCTTCATTATACCCCAATTCTTGTGTCGCCGATGTATCATAAGAAAGCACCTTATTATTAAAGGGCACAAAAAAGAAACCATACTTCTGCTTATTAGCATTGGCTTCTTGAGCCAGTGAAAGCCAGGTATCTTTTTTCTCCATATTGTATTCACTTTGCGCAAAAAAAACAGAATAGTCAAATGAAATTTTTGCACCCAGCGTGTCGATCAATTTCTCATCAATATATTCAAAGTGTATTTCCATTACCCACATAATTCATCATACTTTCCAGGTCATCTTTGCTCATGAAAACTGCTTTCGCAACAATAACGTAAAGCGATTTATCATAGTTGATCTCATAACGCAACTTGGAAAAAGGTTTATTAATGACATCAGTTACTCCATAATTAAAAAGTGAATTGAGGTAGTGATAAGCAACATATCCTCCCATCGGCTCTTTGTCCTTATATCCATATTTTGGATCCAGCCTGGGAATTCGTACTCCATGATTTGCTTTAAAGCAA